>NZ_LGCW01000262.1:0-170653 GCF_001279365.1 Streptomyces sp. NRRL F-5755
AGGGGGTGTGCAGGGGGACACTCCCCGCAGGCGACCGAAGCCCCGGTTGCGTCCATACACTTCGGCCGCTCCAGGCGCCGAGGAGATGGCCCCCTGCGCGCCCCCGCCCCACAGACCAGCCAATGCGCACCCGCGCGACAGCGCATGCGCGGGCCAGGCCCCCTACTCCCCCACGGGAACCTCCGCCGCGGTCCGCAGATCAACTTCGCGCCAAAACCCAGCGCGAATCGCATATCGATCATGCTCATCGATCTGATCGTCCTTATGGGCCAGCAGCCCGAACCGAGCCGCATACCGCAGCAGCTCACCGTCGATCCGGTGCGGAATCCGGGGATACTCCGTAGAGATCTGCTGAAGATGCGCCGCATCGGACAACCGCTCCGTCCAGCGGCGGGCGAACACCTGCCCCACTTCGAACGGGTCGCCGCTGACCGCCGTGATGTCCTCCTCGCGATCCGCCCACCGCTGCTCCGCACTCGTGAGCTGGGCCAGGGTCGGCAGGGACGCGGTTTCGGGGGGTTCGCCGACGGGGCCGCCGCGCTCGACCCAGCCCTTGTCGGAGGACCACCGCAGCGTCGCGCTCGGTACGGGTGCCGGCGTCGCGGTGGCCCCGCCGGGCCCGGTGCCGGGGCCGCGGTTGAGGCCGGCGAGGTCCTTCGGCGTGGGGACCGGAGCGCCCCGGCCTCCGGCCGGACCGCTCTCGCCGTCCCGTTCACCCGCGCCCGACCGGGCGCATGTACGTGCGGGCCGAGCCGTACCGTTCGCACCGTTGCGCTCGTGTCCATCGCCCCGCTCCGCCTCGTGCGCGGCGGACGCCGCGGCCGCCGCCGCGGCGGCGACGGCGGATTCGGGCAGCGGGGCCGAGAGGATCGCGGCGATCTCGGGCCGCGGCACGGGCGGCGGCGCGCAGGGTCCGCCGAGTTCCTTCAGGCGTACGGCGCGGGTGATCCATTCCCGGTCGAGCACCCGCCGCTCATCGGCCTCGGCGACCAGGTCCTCGGACTGGTTGTAGTCGCCGTCGGCCGCCTGGACGGCCCACAGGTGCACGGCGACGCCGTGTTCCTTGGCGGACATCAGGCCGGGCAGCAGGTCGCCGTCGCCGGTGACGAGCACGATGTCGGAGCAGGCGCGGTTGCGCGCCAGTTCGGTCAACTCCGCGTGCATCGCGGCGTCGACACCTTTCTGGGCCCAGCGTCCGTCGCTCCGGGTCAGGGCGCCGAGCCGGACCGTGACGCGGGACATGACGCGCAGCCGCCGGTGCTCGGGCTGCGGTACGCGGTCGGGCGCGCCGTCGAACCAGTAGATGCGCAGCAGCGGCCGTTCCGTGTCGGCCTCGGCGCGCTGGCGCAGGCCCTGGATGAGCTCGGCGTGATCGACGGTGATCCGGGAGCGGGTGGGCTCTCCGGCGAGCAGGCTCGCGGCGGCGCCCAGCAAGTATCCGGCGTCCACCAGGACGACGCAGCGATCCACGTTCCACCCTCTTCCCTGAGGTGCTGAAGTCGGACGCCCCCCGGCTCGGCCTGTGGCACGAGGTTTTCCTACGGCTTTCCTTCGAGTCTGCCCGACCGTACGGGGGTTAACTGCCCGAACTCGATCATCGGCGTGGCGGATTCGCCGCCGAGGGCGAACACACCACGTGACGCACCGTATAACTGACGGTAATTGTCCAAAATGCGTCCCTCAACGTCGCGTGTAAGCCTGGTCACGGCCCCGATCCCAGGATCCCCCTCAGGAGGCACGATCATGGCCAAAAACAAGAATCGCGACCGCAATCGGCAGCAGAAGAGTGCGCAGGACGCCGAGCGCGGCCGCGAGGAAGCACAGAAGTCGGCGATGGAGGCCCAGGCGTCGGCCCAGGCGTTCGAGGCGACCCCGAGCGATGTTGCCCGTAAGCACCAGCGCCGTTTTGGTCACAACTGATCGCTGCCGCGCGGCAGTAGCAGTAGAGGGGCGCACCCGTCCGGGGTGCGCCCCTCTTCGCGCTCCATGCGCCACCGGGTCGCGCCGTCCGGTGGACGCCCCCGATTTTGTTCCCGGAGTGAATAAACGGGAGGGGCGGGCAGCCTCGGCCGCCCGCCCTCACCGGCTCACCCCGCCAGGCAGGACGGGCCCAGCAGCACCTTCAGGTCACCGAAGAGCGACGGATCGGGCGTGACCCGGTGCCGGTCGAGCCGGAGCACCGTCGTCTTGCGCGTGCCCTGGAGCTTGATGCGGACCTCGGTCGCGCCGCGGTGGCTGGTGAGCACCTCGCCGAGCTTCTCGACCAGCGGCGGGGTGACCTTGACCGTGGGGATCGTGATCGTCACGGGCGCGTTGGCACCGGCCTCGGAGAGGTCGGGGACCATCATCTCCATGGCGACCAGCCGCGGGATGTCCTCGCGCTTGTCGAGGCGTCCCTTGACGAAGACCACGGTGTCCTCGACGAGTTGGGTGGACACCAGCTGGTACGTCGCCGGGAAGAACATGCACTCGATGGAGCCGGCCAGGTCCTCGACGGTGGCGATGGCCCACGCGTTGCCCTGCTTGGTCATCTTGCGCTGGAGGCCGGAGATGATGCCGCCGATGGTGACGATCGAGCCGTCGGAGTAGTCGCCGCCGGTCAGCTGGGAGATCGCCGCGTCCGCCTTGTCGGACAGCACGTGCTCCAGGCCGAACAGCGGGTGGTCGGAGACGTACAGGCCGAGCATCTCGCGCTCCTGCGCGAGCAGGTACGTCTTGTCCCACTCGATGTCGGAGAACTCGATGTCCAGACCGAAGCCGGGGCCGTCGTCGGAGCTGTCGTCGCCCATGCCGCCGAAGAGGTCGAACTGTCCCTCGGCCTCCTTGCGCTTGACCTGCACCACGTTGTCGATCATGGCTTCGTAGTGCGCGATCAGGCCCTTGCGGGTGTGCCCCATCTCGTCGAAGGCGCCCGCCTTGATCAGGGACTCGGTGGTGCGCTTGTTGCACACGACCGCGTCGACCTTGTCGAGGTAGTCGGGGAAGGAGGCGTACTTCCCCTTGGCCTTGCGGCAGCGGATGATCGAGTCGACGACGTTCTGGCCGACGTTGCGGACGGCGGTGAGGCCGAAGAGGATCACGTCGTCGCCCTGGGCTGCGAAGTTCGCCAGGGACTCGTTCACGTTCGGCGGGAGCACCTTGATGCCCATGCGGCGGCACTCGTTCAGATAGACCGCCGACTTGTCCTTGTCGTCGCGCACCGAGGTGAGCAGCGCGGACATGTACTCCGCCGGGTAGTTCGCCTTCAGGTAGGCGGTCCAGTACGTGACGAGGCCGTACGCGGAGGAGTGGGCCTTGTTGAACGCGTAGCCGGCGAACGGGACCAGCACGTCCCACAGGGCCTGGATCGCCTCGTCGCTGTAGCCGTTCTTGCGGGCACCGGCCTGGAAGATGGTGAAGTTCTTCGCCAGCTCCTCGGGCTTCTTCTTGCCCATGACGCGACGGAGGATGTCGGCCTCGCCGAGGCTGTACCCGGCGATGATCTGGGCGGCCTTCTGCACCTGCTCCTGGTAGACGATCAGGCCGTAGGTCAGGCCGAGGGTCTCCTTGAGCGGCTCCTCCAGCTCCGGGTGGATCGGCGTGATCTCCTGGCGGCCGTTCTTGCGCTCGGCGTAGTTGATGTGCGAGTTCATGCCCATCGGGCCCGGGCGGTACAGGGCCGATACGGCGGAAATGTCCTCGAAGTTGTCGGGCTGCATCTGGCGCAGCAGCGAGCGCATCGGGCCGCCGTCGAACTGGAAGACGCCGAGGGTGTCACCGCGGCAGAGCAGTTCGAAGGTCTTGGGGTCGTCCAGCGGGACTTCCAGCAGCTCCAGGTCGACGCCCTTGTTCGCCTTCACCATCTTCAGGGCGTCGTCCATGATGGTGAGGTTGCGCAGGCCCAGGAAGTCCATCTTCAGCAGGCCGAGCGACTCGCACTGCGGGTAGTCCCACTGGGTGATGGTGACGCCGTCGGTGTGCCGCACCCAGACGGGGGCGTGGTCGATGATCGGCTCGCTGGACATGATCACGCCGGCCGCGTGCACACCCATCTGCCGGACCAGGCCCTCGACGCCCTTGGCGGTGTCGATGACCTTCTTCACGTCCGGCTCGTTCTCGTACATCGACCGCACCTCGCCCGCCTCGTTGTAGCGGGGGTGCTGCGGGTTGGTGATGCCGTCCAGGTCGATGCCCTTGCCGAGGACGTCGGCGGGCATGGCCTTGGTGATGCGGTCGCCCATCGCGTACGGGTAGCCCAGCACGCGCGCGGAGTCCTTGATGGCGTTCTTCGCCTTGATCTTGCCGTACGTACCGATCATGGCGACCTTGTCCTCGCCGTACTTCTCGGTGACGTACCTGATCACCTCGACGCGCCGACGCTCGTCGAAGTCGATGTCGACATCGGGCATGGACACGCGCTCGGGGTTCAGGAACCGCTCGAAGATCAGGCCGTGGGTGACCGGGTCGAGGTCGGTGATGCCCATGGCGTACGCGACGATCGAGCCGGCCGCCGAGCCACGGCCGGGGCCCACCGCGATGCCGTTGCGCTTGGCCCACATGATGAAGTCGGCGACCACGAGGAAGTAGCCCGGGAACCCCATCTGGATGATGACGTCCATCTCGTACTCGGCCTGCTTCTGGCGGTCCTCGGGGACGCCGCCCGGGTAGCGGCGCTCCATGCCGCGGCGGACCTCCTCCTGGAACCAGGTGACCTCGGTGAAGCCCTCGGGGATGTCGAACTTCGGCATCAGGTCGCGCTTCTCGAACATGCCGGTGGTGTCGATCTGCTCGGCGACCAGGAGGGTGTTGCGGCAGCCCTCCTGCCAGGCGTCCGAGGAGTCGATGGCGTACATCTCGTCCGTGGACTTCAGGTAGTAGCCGGTGCCGTCGAACTTGAAGCGGTCCGGGTCGGTGAGGTTCTTGCCGGTCTGGATGCACAGCAGGGCGTCGTGGGCGGTCGCCTCGTGCGCGTAGGTGTAGTGGGAGTCGTTGGTGACCAGCGGGGGGATGCCGAGCTTCTTGCCGATCTCCAGCAGGCCGTCGCGGACCCGGCGCTCGATCTCGATGCCGTGGTCCATCAGCTCCAGGAAGTAGCGGTCCTTGCCGAAGATGTCCTGGTACTCGGCCGCCGACTTCAGGGCCTCGTCGAACTGGCCGAGGCGCAGCCGGGTCTGCAGCTCACCGGAGGGGCAGCCGGTGGAGGCGATCAGGCCCTCGGACCACTGGGAGATCGTCTCCTTGTCCATCCGGGGCCACTTCTGCAGCCAGCCTTCCTTGTACGCGTCGGAGGAGAGCTTGAAGAGGTTGTGCAGCCCGGTCTTGTTCGCCGCCCAGATCGTCTTGTGGGTGTAACCGCCGGAACCGGAGACGTCGTCGCGCTTCTGGTGCGGCTGGCCCCACTGGATCTTGCGCTTGGTACGCCGCGACTCGGGCGCCACATACGCCTCGATGCCGATGATCGGCGTCACACCGGTCTTCTGCGCGGCGTGGAAGAAGTCGTAGGCGCCGTGGAGGTTGCCGTGGTCGGACATGGCGATGTGCGTCATGCCCATTTCCTTGCACGCCTCGAACATGTCCTTCAGCCGCGCGGCACCGTCCAGCAGGGAGTACTGGGTGTGCACGTGCAGATGCGTGAAGGGCGGCTTGGCCACGGTGGACGACCTCCGGACGGGGAGCGGCGGGGATTCTCAGGACGGTCTCGAAGTCTACGACCCTCCACCGACACCCCGGGGGCCCGGCACGCGGTCCGGGCGACCGGCCGCCGGGCACCCCTGAGTAGCCTCGGCCGTTGGAAGAGACGGCACACCCGTCTGCATCATCTGCCCCAGGAGGCACACCGCGATGTCGTCCCAGCACGTCCCGGCGCCGGACGCCGATCGGCGCGGCGAGGAGATCCTCGCCGTCTTCGACACCGCCTTCGGACAGCTGCTCGCCGCCGACCCGGCGGCCTTCCGCGTCAAGTTCCGGAAGATGGCCGCGTCCGCCTTCGCCTTCTACCGGGGCACGGCCTGCCTCTTCTACCACGACCTCCAGGCGCAGGACGGCGGCGCGGGCAGCGGCCCGTACGAGGACGAGCAGACCGGCCGGGTGTGGATCCACGGCGATCTGCACGCCGAGAACTTCGGCACGTACATGGACGCCACCGGCCGGCTGATCTTCAACGTCAACGACTTCGACGAGGCGTACGTAGGCCCCTTCACCTGGGACCTGAAGCGCTTCGCCGCCTCGGTGGCCCTGCTCGGCTACGCCAAGGCGCTGAGCGACGGGCAGATCGGCGAGCTGGTGGGGATCTACGCCACCGCCTACCGCGAGCGCATCCACGCGCTGGCGACGGGGGCCAAGGACGACGACGTGCCGCCCTTCACCCTGGACACGGCCGAGGGCCCGCTGCTGGGCGCGCTGCGCATGGCCCGCTCGCTGACCCGCTTCGGCCTGCTGGACTCGATGACCGAGATCCGCGACTTCGAGCGGCGCTTCACCGAGGGCGGCGGCACGGTCGAGCTGGACGCGGCGACCCGCTACAAGGTCCTGGCGGCCTTCGACGGCTATCTGGAGACGCTGCCCGAGTCCAGCCTGACCCGCCCGGACTCCTACCGGGTCAAGGACGTGGTGGGGCGCCGCGGCATCGGCATCGGCTCGGCGGGCCTGCCCTCGTACAACATCCTGCTGGAGGGCAACAGCGACGCCCTGGAGAACGACGTCGTGATCTACATGAAGCAGGCGCAGACCCCGGCGGTCTCGCGCCACATCACCGACCCGCGGGTGCGCGGCTACTTCCACCACGAGGGCCACCGCACGGTGATCTCGCAGCGCGCCCTCCAGGACCACGCCGACCCGTGGCTGGGCTGGACCGAGCTGGACGGCGCCGGTCAGCTGGTCGCCGAGATCTCGCCGTACGCGGTCGACCTGGACTGGTCGGACATCGACGAGCCGGAGCAGATCGCGGCGGTCGTCGCGGACCTGGGGCGGGCCACCGCGACGATGCACGCCGCCGCGGACGACGAGAGCGGTCACTCCCTGGTGCCGTTCTCCACCGAGCGCGCCATCGACGCGGCGATCGCCGCCGACGAGGAGGGCTTCGGCCAGCTCCTGGTGGACTTCGCGCACGCGTACGGTGCCCGGGCCCGCGCCGACCACCAGATCTTCGTGGACCTCTTCCGCAACGGACGCATCCCGGGGCTGTGAGCCCGCCCACCGGGTGAGCCGGGTCACGGGGCGCGGCGGGCCCGCACGGGGCCGGGGCGAGAGTGCGCGACACCGTGTTCACGCCTCTTAGTCCCCGCTTACACCGGACCATGGCAGACTCGCAGCAATGGACATCTCGGCGGCACACCTGCGGGCACTGCGCGCGGCGCTCTTCACGGCGCTGTGCGTGACGCTGTCCGCCGCGGGCCATGTGCTGCTGTCCCGGATGCCGCTGCCGCTGACCCTCGTCGCCGCCCTCTCGGCCGCCGTCTTCACCGTCGCGTACGCGCTGGCCGGCCGGGAGCGCGGCTTCTGGCGCATCGCCGCGCTGCTCGTACCGCTGGAACTGGCCGCCGACACGGTCTTCTCCGCAGGTCAGCACACCTGTTACGGACGGGCCGGCGGGCCGGTCACCGGTCCGCTGCGCTCCCTGGGCGTGGACCTGCTGTGCGGCGGCGGCAATGTGGGCACGCCGCTGGCGCACCTGTCCGGCGACGATCCGGCGCCCGTCTCGACCTGGCTGCTGCTGCTCGCCGTGCACGTCGCGGTGGGGCTGCTCGCGGCGGCCTGGCTGCGGCGGGGCGAGGCGGCGCTGGCCCAGCTGCTGGGGGCCGTGACCGCGTTCGCGTTCCGGCCGCTGCTGCTGGCGGTGGCGGTCGTCCGGGCGCTGCCCGTACCGCACCGCCCGGCCGCCCGGCCCACGCGCACCGAACCGGTCCCGCGGGCCGTCCCCCTCCTCGTGCACTGCGTCGTACGGCGTGGACCGCCCTGTTCCCTCGCCGCGTAGCCTTCGGGCCGCGGCTCACCGGACAGGCACCCGTTCACACCTTTCCCAGGAGCAGGACAGTCATGAGCAACCGCAACAGCCAGGCCAACAAGCAGGCAGCCCGCGAGCGGCTGCGCATCGAGCGCGAGCGGCAGAAGAAGAAGGAGAAGGTCCGCCGGCAGCTGACCGTCGGCGGCGCGATCGTCGCGGTGCTGGCCATCGCGGGCGGCATCGGTGTCGCCGTGGCCAACTCGGGCGGCGGCGATTCGGGCGGCGGCGCCGACAAGTGGGCCAAGGCCGCGAGCGCCAAGCTGGTGCAGCCGGCCAACACGTCCGGCAAGAACGGCCTGGACATCGTCATCGGCAAGAAGGACGCCAAGCACACGCTGACGCTCTTCGAGGACGCCCGCTGCCCCGGCTGCGCGAGCTTCGAGCAGAACGTCGGCGAGACGGTCCAGAAGGACATCAAGGCGGGCAAGTACAAGGCGTCCTTCCACCTGGGCACCTTCCTGGACAACAACCTCCAGGGCACCGGCTCCAAGAACGCGCTCAGCGCGATGGGGGCCGCGCTCAACGTGAGCCCCGACGCGTTCCTGAAGTACAAGGAAGCGCTGTTCTCGAAGAAGTACCA
The DNA here is from genome assembly GCF_001279365.1 of Streptomyces sp. NRRL F-5755. NCBI lineage: Bacteria > Bacillati > Actinomycetota > Actinomycetes > Kitasatosporales > Streptomycetaceae > Streptomyces > Streptomyces sp. NRRL F-5755. Next base: position 8,562 of record NZ_LGCW01000262.1, read on the forward strand.
CCCGGAGGAGACCGGCCCGGACAAGTTCGCCGACAACGACTACCTGCTCAAGGTGGCCGGCACGGTGCCGGACCTGAAGGGCAACGCCAAGTTCGAGAGCGCCGTGAAGGCCGGTACGTACAACCGCTGGGCGCTGGAGATGTCGGAGAACTTCAACTCCTTCAAGGACGTCAAGAGCACGCCGACGATCAAGCTGGACGACACGGTGCTGGGCACCGACTCGCCGAACGGCAAGGTCGCCCCGTCCTCGCCGGACGCCTTCAACGCGGATGTCGACAAGGCGATGAAGGGCTGACCGCGCACGCCTCTCCTTGAGCGCCCTTTCCGGAGCCCCGGACCGACGCCCCGGTCCGGGGCTCCGGCGTTCGCCGATGCCAAATCTTGACCCGGCGACTCGCCGTGCCCATGGCAGACTCCGGGCATGGAGCGGACCGGGGCACGGCCGGGGACACCCTCGGGTGTCCCGCTGCGCGCGGTACGCGCCGCGGTGTTCGCCGCGCTGTGCCTGACGCTGTCCGCCGCCTCGCACGTCCTGCTCACCCGCACCCCGGTGGCGCTGTCCACGCTCGTCCCGGCCGGCGCCGCGGTGTTCGCCCTCGCGTACGCCCTGGCGGACCGCGAGCGCGGCTTCCGACACATCGCCGGGCTCCTCGTGCCACTGGAACTGGCCGCCGACACCGTCTTCACCTCCGGCCAGCACACCTGTTACGGGCCGGGCGGCGGCCCGGTCACCGGGCCGCTGCGCTCGGTCGGCGTGGACCTGCTGTGCGGCGGCGGTGAGCTGGGCCCGGACAGCTCCCACGCCCTTCGGGCCGTGGAAGACGCCCCGAAAGGCGCGGTGGTACTCCCCTGGCTGCTGCTCGCCGCGCACATCGCCGTCGGCCTGCTGGCCGCGGCCTGGCTGTGGCGGGGTGACGCCGCGCTGGACCGGCTGCTGTACGCCGTACGGGCCTGCGCGTTCCGGCCGCTGCGGCTCATGGCCGCCGCGTCCGCCGCCGGTCCGTGCGCGGTACGCCGCCGGGTACGCCCCTTGCGTCCTCTCCCCCGGCCCCGGCCGCTCCCCCGGCTCGGCCACTGCGTCGTACGGCGCGGTCCGCCCCGGCCCCTGACCGCCGCGTACTGACATGCACGTACCAAGGGAACCGGGACAGGGAGTCGGGAAGCACCATGAGCGACCGCAACAGCCAGGCGGGCAAGCAGGCGGCCCGCGAGCGGATACGCGCCGAGCGTGAGCGGCAGAAGAAGAAGGAGAAGGTCCGCCGGCAGCTCATCGTGGCGGGCTCGGTGGTGGGCGTCCTCGTCGTCGCCGGCGGGATCGCCTTCGGCATCATGAAGGCGAACGAGCCCACCGGGTGGGAGGCGGCCAAGGAGGCCGACCTGGTCAAGCCCGCCAACACCGGCGGCAAGAACGGCACCGAGATCGTCATCGGGAAGCCGGCGGCGAAGGAGACCCTGGAGGTCTTCGAGGACATCCGCTGCCCGGCCTGTGCGAGCTTCGAGCAGAGCGCGGGCCCGGCCCTCCTGAAGGGCATGGAGGACGGCCGCTACAAGATCCGCTTCACCATGTACACGTTCATCGACGGCGGGCAGGGCGGCGAGGGCTCCAAGAACGCGCTCAGCGCGCTCGGCGCGGCCCTGAACGTGAGCCCGGAGGCGTTCCTCAAGTACAAGACCGCGCTGTACTCCGAGAAGAACCACCCGGAGGAGGCCGACGACGCGTACGCCAAGGACGCGAAGCTGCTCGCGGTGGCCGACCAAGTGCCGGAGCTGAAGGGCAACGAGAAGTTCCGGGCGGCGGTCAAGAACGGTACGTACGACCGCTGGACGATGGAGATGACCGCGCTCTTCGGCCGCAAGGGCGTGACCGGCACGCCGGCGTTCCTGCACGGCGACAAGAAGCTCAAGCTGCCGCCGGTCCCGCAGCAGCAGATGACCAAGCAGCAGTACTACGAGCTGGCCACCGCCAACTTCAACAAGATGATCGACGACGAGTTCGGCCCGGCGAAGAAGGAGGGGGAGGACCAGAAGAAGGACGCGGCGAAGTAGCCGCGGCCCGTTCGGCGGACGGCGGTTTACGGATCGGCGAACTTTGTGCCGCGGGCCTCCCCACTTGCCCTACGCGACAGTATGGTCATCGGCCGTGACCGACCATGACCAGATATCGCGCCGTACCGCCGTCACGGCCGCAGCCGCCTCCGCCGCCCTGCTGCCCTTCGCCACCGCGGGCCCCGCCCACGCCGCCGGGACACGCGCCACCGACCGGGCCCGTACGGGCGCGCCGCAGGTCTTCCAGCACGGCGTGGCCTCCGGCGACCCGCTCCCGGACGGCGTCCTGCTGTGGACCCGCGTCACCCCCGAGCCCGGCGCTGTGCCCGGCTCGGGCCTCGGCCGGGACACCACGGTGGGCTGGGAAGTGGCGGCGGACCAGGACTTCGGCTCGGTGGTCGCGCGGGGAACCGCGACCACCACGGCCGCGGCCGACCACACCGTCAAGGCCGACGTACGCGGCCTGGCGCCCGCCACCACCTACTACTACCGCTTCACCGTCGAGGGCACCCGCTCGCCCGTCGGCCGCACCCGTACCGCCCCCGCGCACGACGCCAAGGCCCCCAACGTCCGCTTCGGCGTGGTCTCCTGCGCCAACTGGGAGGCCGGCTACTTCTCCGCCTACCGGCACCTCGCGGCCCGCCGCGACCTGGACGCGGTGCTGCACCTCGGCGACTACATCTACGAGTACGCGACCGGCGGCTTCCCCTCCCCGGGCAAGGTCGTACGGCAGCACTCCCCGAAGCACGAGATCATCACGCTCGCCGACTACCGGACCCGGCACGGCGTCCACAAGACCGACCCCGACCTCCAGGCCCTGCACGCCGCGCACCCGATGATCGCGATCTGGGACGACCACGAGTTCGCGGACAACGCCTGGTCGGGCGGGGCGGTGAACCACACCCCGGGCACCGAGGGCGACTGGGCGGCACGGATGGCCGCCGGCAAGCGCGCCTACTTCGAGTGGATGCCGGTACGGACCTCGGTCGCGGGCACCACCTACCGCCGGCTGCGCTTCGGCAAGCTGGCCGATCTGCACCTGCTCGACCTGCGCTCGTTCCGCGACCAGCAGGCCGGGGTGGGCAGCGGGAAGGTGGACGACCCGGACCGTACGATCACCGGGCGGGCCCAGCTGGACTGGCTCAAGGCCGGGCTGGAGCGCTCGGACACCGCCTGGCGGCTGGTCGGCACGTCCGTGATGATCTCCCAGGTCGCCTTCGGGTCCGTACCGGCCCATCTGCTGGCGCCGCTCGCGAAGCTGCTGGGGCTGCCCAAGGAGGGCCTGGCGGTCAACACCGACCAGTGGGACGGCTACACCGACGACCGGCGCGAGCTGCTGACGCACCTGCGCGACCGGGGCATCGGCAACACCGTCTTCCTGACCGGCGACATCCACATGGCCTGGGCCAACGAGGTGCCGGTCAAGGCCGCGACCTACCCGTCCGCGCCGCCGGTCGCCACCGAGTTCGTGGTCACCTCGGTCACCTCCGACAACGTGGACGACTTCCTGCACGTCGCCCCGCACACCGTCTCGCTGGTCGGCGTCGCCGCCGTCCGGGCCGCCAACCGCCACGTGAAGTGGGTGGACATGGACTCGCACGGCTACGGGGTCCTGGACGTGACGGCGGAGCGCACCCAGATGGACTACTTCACCGTCTCCGACCGCACCGACCCGCACGCCACCACCGCGCCGGCACGCTCCTACCGGACCCTCTCGGGCACCCAGCGGGTGGAGCGGGTCCGGCAGCCGGTGCGCTGACCCGCCGCCGGGCCCGGCACCACCGTTACAGCGAGTCGAGGAAGCCGAGGGCGACCTTCCAGGCGCTCTCGGCGGCCTCCGCGTCGTAGTCCGGCAGGTCGGGGTCGGTGAACAGGTGTCCGGCACCCTGGTAGCGGTAGACCTCCACGTCCGCGCCGGCCCGCCCCATGCGCAGGTACCAGGCGTTCAGCCAGTCGTGCGGCTCGAACGGGTCCGGGTCCGCGACGTGCAGCTGTACGGGCAGCTCGTCGACCGCCGCGTCGTCGGCGATGTCCGAGGTGCCGTGCATCAGCAGCAGCCCGCGTGCCTTGTCGTCCGCCAGGGCCAGGTTCTGGGCGACCGCGCCGCCGAAGGAGAAGCCCGCGTAGACCACGCCCCGGTCGGAGTACGGGGCCACGGCCACCACCGCGCGGCGCAGCAGCTCGTCCTTGCCGATCTCGTCCTTGATCACCACGCCGTCCTCGACGGTGTCGGCGGTCCGCCCGTCGAAGAGATCGGGCACGACGACCTCGTGCCCGGCCTCGCGCAGCCGGTCGGCGGCGGCGTGCACAGCGGGACGCAGACCGCACACCGAGTGGAACAGAACAACCGTCGAGGGTTTCGCGGACGGCGCGGACGGCGAGGCGGGCGAAGAGGCCACTGAGTTCACTTCCCTGTCATTGAATCGCACTTCCACCATCGTGCCAGTTACGGTCGGGAGGAACCGGCACGAAGCTGACCACAACTAGGAGGACCGAAGTGTCCATGGAGGACGTGCTTCGTCCGCTCATCGTCGTAGGCGGCTCCATAGTCGTGACGCTCATTCTGGGCTGGCTGGTCGATCTGGCGCTGCGCCGGGCCGACACCGCCCGCCCCGACACGCCACTGTGGGGCCTGCTGCGGCGCTGCCGCGTCCCCCTGCAAGTGGTGCTGGTCACCGCGCTGCTGCGCGGGTTCTACGACAGAACCGGCGTGGAGTTCATCGAGGACCACGAAGCCGGTCTCGGCCAGGTCCTCTCCCTCATACTGATCGCGGCCACCGCCTGGCTGGCCATCCGCGCCGCCGCGGCCATCGTGGAGTCCTCGTACTCCCGCTACGCGGCGGGCGCGCGCGACGCCGCCCGGGTGCGCCGGGTCCGTACCCAGGTCACCCTGATCCAGCGGGTGGTCACGGCGATCGTCATCGTCGTCGCGGCCGCCTCGATGCTGCTGACCTTCCCCAAGATGCAGACCGTCGGCCAGTCCATGCTGGCCTCGGCCGGACTGGTCGGCATCGTCGCCGGTGTGGCGGCGCAGTCCACGCTCGGCAACCTCTTCGCCGGCCTGCAGATCGCCTTCGGCGACATGGTCCGCATCGGTGACACCGTGGTCGTGGACAAGGAGTGGGGCACGGTCGAGGAGATCACCCTGACCTTCCTGACCGTACGGACCTGGGACGAGCGCCGGATCACCATGCCGGTGTCGTACTTCACCAGCAAGCCGTTCGAGAACTGGTCGCGCGGCGGCGCGCAGATGACCGGCACCGTCTTCTTCCACCTCGACCACGCCGCGCCGGTGGAGAAGATGCGGCACCGGCTGCACGAGATCCTGCAGAACAGCGCCGACTGGGACGGCCGCGGCTGGAGCCTGGTGGTCACCGACACCACCCCCACCACGATCCAGGTACGCGCCCTGGTCACCGCCCGGGACTCGGACGCCATCTGGTCGGTGCGCTGCGAGGTCCGCGAGCGGATGATCGACTGGCTGCGCGCCGAGCACCCGTACGCGCTGCCGCGGGTCGTCACCGCCGCCGCCCCGGACGGCGGGGAGCACGCCGCCCGGCTGGCCGACGGGCAGCGGACCCCGGGCACCCTGGACAAGGGGCCGGGGCTGGACGGCTGACGGGCCGGGGGCGACGGCGCCCTTACGGCAGCGGTGCCCCCCGCAGGCTGCGCATGTCGAGCTGGCGCAGCACCCGGTCCACGATCTCCGGGTCGGCGCCCGGCTCGCTGCGCGCCGACAGCACCTCGTGGCGGGCGGCGGAGAGCATCTCGCCCTGGATGCGCTGCACCTTCTTCATCCGGGTGATGCGCTTCTCGAAGTGCTCGCGCCGGTCGTCGTCCACGATGTCCGGCGCGATACGGGCCCCTATGTCGTACGCGCGCCGGGCCAGCTGCTCGCTGATCTCCTCCGGCATCTCCTCGACCTCCAGGATCTCCTTCAGCCGCCGCTTGGACGCCTTGATCACCCGCAGCGCCAGCTCGTGCTCCAGCTTCTCCTCGGCCTCCGAGTCGGCCCGTACGCGCAGCTTCTTGACCAGCGTGGGCAGCGACAGGCCCTGGACGACGAGGCCGGAGAGCACCACGGCGAAGGCGATGAAGAGGATTTCGTCGCGGGCCGGGAAGTCCGCGCCGCCGTCGATCTGGTACGGGATGGCCAGCGCCAGCGCCACGGACGCCACGCCGCGCATCCCGGACCACCACATGATCACGGTCTCCCGCCAGCTCAGCGGGATGTCCTCGTCGAAGTCCCGGCGCTTGTGCATGCGCTTGGCCAGCCAGGCGGCGGGCAGCAGCCACAGCAGCCGGACGCCCACCACGACCACCACGACGGCGGCCCCGATGCCGAGCATCTCGCCCCAGCGGCCGGACGCGGCCTTGATGACGTTGTGCAGCTCCAGGCCGATCAGGCCGAAGGCGACGCCGGTGACCAGGGTGTCGACGATCTCCCAGAAGGTGTAGCCGGCCAGCCGGCCCATCACATCGTCGGCGTCCACCGCGTACTCGGCCAGGAACAGCGCGGTGGTCAGCACCGCCAGCACGCCGGAGCCCTTGAACTCCTCGGCCAGGACGTAGGCGACGAACGGCACCAGCAGCGTCAGGCCGATCTGCAGCGTCGGGTCGCCCAGCAGGCCCATCAGCTTGTTGGCGGCCCAGCCCAGCACCAGGCCGACCGCTATGGCGACCACCGCGGACAGCACCAGCGAGCCGACCGCGCCGGGCACCGAGAAGGAGCCGCTGACGGCCGCGGCGAGCGCGACGTGGTAGAGCACGATCGCGGTGACGTCGTTGAACAGCCCCTCGCCCTCCAGGATGGAGACCATACGGCGGGGCAGCCCCAGCTTGCCCGCGACGGCGGTCGCGGCGACCGGGTCCGGCGGCGCGACCAGGGCGCCGAGCACCACCGCGGCGGCGATCGGCATGCCGGGGACGACGGCGTGCGCGACGGCGGCGACGGCGGCCGTGGTCGCGAAGACCAGGGCCACCGCCAGCAGGAAGATGGGCCGGATGTTGGCCGTGAACTGCCGCCAGGAGGTGCGCTGCACGGCCGCGTACAGCAGGGGCGGCAGCACCAGCGGCAGGATGTACTCCGGCGGCACCTCGACGTTCGGTACGAACGGCAGCAGCGCCAGCACCGCGCCCGCGAGCGTCATCAGGACCGGCGACGGCAGGCCCAGCCGGTCACCGACCGGGACCATCACCACGGCCCCGAGCAGTAGGACGAACATCAGGGCCAGCTGATCCACGGTGGCGCGCTCCGGGGTCGAAATCGATCACGTTCCGCCCCCAGCCTGCCATGGACCGCGCAAAAAACGCTCGGACGAGCGTTCCGGCCGCTCGTCCGTCCGGCCTATCTCCGCGCCCGCGTCTCAGGCCGCGCGGGTCAGGCGCTCTCCGCCCGCACCCGGTCCAGGGCGCGCTGGAGATCGTCGGGGTAGGCGCTCTCGAACTCCACCCGGCGGCCGTCGGCCGGGTGCTCGAAGCCGAGCTGCACGGCGTGCAGCCACTGGCGGGTGACGCCGAGACGCTTGGCGAGGGTCGGGTCCGCGCCGTAGGTCAGGTCGCCGACGCACGGGTGGCGGTGGGCGGACATGTGCACGCGGATCTGGTGCGTACGCCCCGTCTCCAGCTTGATGTCCAGCAGGCTGGCGGCGCGGAACGCCTCGATGAGGTCGTAGTGCGTCACGGACGGCTTGCCGTCGGCCGTCACCGCCCACTTGTAGTCGTGCTGCGGGTGGCGCCCGATGGGGGCGTCGATCGTGCCGCTGAGCGGGTCGGGGTGGCCCTGCACCAGGGCGTGGTAGCGCTTGTCGACCGTACGCTCCCGGAACTGCTGCTTGAGCAGGGTGTACGCGCGCTCCGACTTGGCCACCACCATCAGGCCGGAGGTGCCGACGTCGAGGCGGTGCACGATGCCCTGGCGCTCGGCGGCGCCGGAGGTCGAGATCCGGAAGCCCGCGGCGGCGAGCCCGCCGATGACGGTGGTGCCCGTCCAGCCGGGGCTGGGGTGCGCCGCGACGCCGACCGGCTTGACGATCACCACGATGTCGTCGTCGTCATGGACGATCTCCATGCCCTCGACGGGCTCCGCGACGATCTCCACCGGCGGCGCGGCCTGCGGCATCTCCACTTCCAGCCAGGCACCGCCGTGCACCCGCTCGGACTTCATGACTTCGGCGCCGTCCACCCGGACCTTCCCGCCGGCCGCCAGCTCGGCGGCCTTCGTACGGGAAAAGCCGAACATCCGGGCCAGCGCGGCGTCGACGCGCTCGCCCTCCAGGCCGTCCGGTACGGGCAGGGTGCGGATCTCGGGAATCGTGCTCACCCCACCGAGTATGGCAGTCCCCGGTGACACTCCCGCCGGGGACCGTGTGCCCGGCGGCCCGCCGGACCTTCGGGCCGTCAGTCCCCCGGGCCGTCAGTCCTTGTGGACCGTGCCGTCCGGGTCCAGGCCGCGGAAGGACAGGATCACGATCAGGATGCCGCCGCAGACGATCGCCGAGTCCGCGAGGTTGAACACCGCGAAGTGGGTCGGCGCGATGAAGTCCACCACCGCGCCCTCGAAGACGCCCGGCGTACGGAAGATCCGGTCGGTCAGGTTGCCGAAGGCGCCGCCCAGCAGCAGGCCGAGCGCGATGGCCCACGGCAGGCTGTAGAGCTTGCGGGCCAGCCGCGCGATCACCACGATCACGATCACCGCGATCAGGGTGAGGAAGATCGTCAGCGCCTCGCCGATCCCGAAGGCGGCGCCGCGGTTGCGGATCACCTCCAGGCGCAGCAGCGAGCCGATCACCTCGATCGGGGCGTGGTGCTCCAGCTTCGCGACCACCAGCGCCTTGCTGCCCAGGTCGAGGAGGTAGACGATGGCCGCGACCAGGAGCAGCGCGGCGATCCGCCGCTTGCCCCGGCGCGCGGTGGCGCCCGCCTCCGCTTCCTGCTCCGGCCGCTGTTCCCGCGGCGCCGCCCGGTCGCCGTCGCACCCGGGTCCCGGCACCGCCGCCGCTTCCGGCCCGGATTCAGGACCGGTCTCCGGCGTACCGGTGATGCGCTCCGCCTCTGCCACGTTGTGAGCCCCTCAGCCCGTCGAGTCCGCACGCCAGGCCGCCCCCGGCTGAGGACGAGAGTACGGCACAGGCGTGCGGACACCGCCGGTACGGGGGCCATCGGCCTCGGGTGATGTCCCCGCGCCCGGCCGGACGGCCCGTCCGCCGGGCCGCCCGTCACTGGCGCCGTTCCTGTTTCTGCTTGCACTCCACGCACAGCGTGGCCCGGGGAAACGCCTGCATACGGGCCTTGCCGATCGGCTTGCCGCAGTTCTCGCACAGGCCGTACGTGCCCGCGTCCAGCCGTTCCAGCGCGCGCTCGGTCTGCAACAGCATCTCGCGCGCGTTGGAGGCCAGCGCCATCTCGTGCTCGCGGGTGATGTTCTTGCTGCCGGTGTCGGCCTCGTCGCCGGTGCCTTCACCGGTGTCCCGCATCAGCCCGGCGAGCGCGTTCTCGGACGCCTCGATCTCGGTACGCAGCCGGGTCACCTCGTCGTGCAGTTCCGTACGCGCCTCGGCGACCTCCGCCGGGGTCCACGGGTCCTCGCCGGGCCGTACCGCCAGCTCGCCGGGGGCCGCCGCGGCGCGCGCCTTGGGCACCGCGCCCGCCGTCCCGTCCTGTTCCGCCTCGGCGGTCGGTGCCCCGCCCGGAGTCTGCTTCTCCACCACCGTCTTGGCTCCCGTCTTCTTCGCCGGCACCGCCTTCCCGGCGGGTGCGGTCTTCTTCGCCGCCTTCCTCGGCGCGGCCTTCCCGGCCGGGGACTTGCCGTTCGGAAGGGGATCCCCGGCCTCCTCCAGTGCCCCGGCGGCCGCCGTCTTCCCGGCCGCCGTCTTTTTCGCAGGTGTCTTCCCGGCCGCCTTTTCGGCCGTTTTCTTGGCCGTTTTCTTGGCCGCTTTCCGGGCCCCGGGCTGCTCCGGCGCTCCGTCCGGCGCGTCCGGTACGGCCTCCGTGCTCATCGCCGCGGCGGCGGACACCCGCTTCTTCGCCGCCGGGTCCGGCTTGCCTGCCGCGGCCTTGCCGGCAGCCGCCGTGCTCTTCTTCGCGGCGGTCTTCTTCGCCACCATGGCCGCGACCCCTTCACGTATGTGATCATGCTCGCGAATCGTGACCGGAACGATAAATCGCCTCAAGGCACGCGGCAACGGGACGCACCGCCCTTTCCCACCCGGTCCCCCCACGCGGGAGCCCGGTCTGCATCCGTTGTGCCCCCCTGCCCGCCCGGTAATCCGCCAGCCCACGGCGCGCGTGGCCGCCGGCGCGGCCCGCCCGCCGCGCGGGCGCCGACTCCCGCGCCCTGCGTATCGCCATTCGGGTCACGCCCTCGGCGCCCGCTACCTCAGTCGGCGCAGCCCGGGAAACCGGTCGGCCCGCACCCCCGGTGCCCCGTACACTGGGGGAAGCGAAAGGCGCGGATGGGACGAGTAGCGTCGTACGCAGCCACCAGCGATCCGGGGACGGTGCGAGCCCGGAGGCGTGCGCGATGTGAAGATCACCCCGGAGCCGCCGGAAGAAAGCCGCACTTAGCCCCGCGGTGAGTAGAACCGGCCTCGCGACCCCAATGAGGGGGCGGTGGAGCGCTCACCGCCAAGGAGGGTGGTACCGCGGGAGTGCAGACTCTCGTCCCTCCGGACGGAGAACGCAGCAGGTGTCCGCCGGAGGAACGCCCCGATGTCACAGCCTCAGTACCGCCAGGTACCCGCCCAGGTAGACCTGCCCGCCCTTGAGCACGCGGTGCTCGACTTCTGGCGGGAGCAGAAGGTCTTCGCCCGTACCCTCCAGCAGTCCGAGGGACGGCCCGAATGGGTCTTCTACGAAGGTCCGCCGACCGCCAACGGCATGCCCGGCGCCCACCACATCGAGGCCCGCGTCTTCAAGGACGTCTTCCCCCGCTTCCGCACCATGCGCGGCTACCACGTCGGCCGCAAGGCCGGCTGGGACTGCCACGGCCTGCCGGTCGAGCTGGCCGTCGAGAAGGAGCTGGGCTTCAACGGCAAGAAGGACATCGAGGCGTACGGCATCGCCGAGTTCAACGCCAAGTGCCGCGAGTCGGTGACCCGCCACACCGACGCCTTCGCCGCCCTGACCACCCGGATGGGCTACTGGACGGATCTGGACGAGCCGTACCGCACCATGGACCCCGACTACATCCAGTCGGTCTGGTGGTCGCTCAAGCAGATCTTCGACAAGGGCCTGCTGGCCCAGGACCACCGCGTCGCCCCCTGGTGCCCCCGCTGCGGCACCGGCCTGTCCGACCACGAGCTGGCCCAGGGCTACGAGACCGTCGTCGACCCCTCGGTCTTCGTCCGCCTCCCCCTCACCTCGGGCCCGCTGGCCGGCGAGGCGGCCCTCCTGATCTGGACGACCACTCCCTGGACCCTGGTCTCCAACACGGCGGTCGCCGCCCACCCCGACGTCACCTACGTCGTGGCCACCGACGGCCAGGAAAACCTGGTCGTCGCCGAGCCCCTGCTCGAAAAGGCCCTCGGCGAGGGCTGGACCGCCACCGGCCGCACCTTCACCGGCCGCGAGATGGAGCGCTGGGCCTACCGCCGCCCCTTCGACCTGGTCGAGCTGGAGGACGCCAACTTCGTCGTCAACGCCGAGTACGTCACCACCGACGACGGTACGGGCCTGGTCCACCAGGCCCCGGCCTTCGGTGAGGACGACCTCAAGACCTGCCGCGGCTACGGCCTGCCGGTCGTCAACCCGGTGCGCCCCGACGGCACCTTCGAGGAGGGCCTCGCCCTCGTGGGCGGCCAGTTCTTCAAGAAGGCCGACGAACGCCTCGTCGCCGACCTCGACGCCCGCGGCCTGCTCTTCCGGCACCTCGCCTACGAGCACAGCTACCCGCACTGCTGGCGCTGCCACACCGCGCTCCTCTACTACGCCCAGCCGTCCTGGTACATCCGCACCACCGCGGTCAAGGACGCCCTGCTGCGCGAGAACGAGCACACCAACTGGTTCCCGGAGTCGGTCAAGCACGGCCGCTTCGGCGACTGGCTGAACAACAACATCGACTGGGCGCTCTCCCGCAACCGCTACTGGGGAACCCCCCTCCCCATCTGGCGCTGCGCCGAGGACCACCTCACCTGCGTCGGCTCCCTGGCCGAGCTCACCGAACTCACCGGCACCGACCAGTCGGACCTGGACCCCCACCGTCCGTACATCGACGCCGTCACCTTCCCCTGCCCCACCTGCCAGGGCACCGCGACCCGCGTCCCCGAGGTCATCGACGCCTGGTACGACTCGGGCTCCATGCCCTTCGCCCAGTGGGGCTACCCCTACAAGAACAAGGAACTCTTCGAGAAGCGCTACCCGGCGCAGTTCATCTCCGAGGCGATCGACCAGACCCGCGGCTGGTTCTACACCCTCATGGCCGTCGGCACCCTGGTCTTCGACAAATCTTCCTACGAGAACGTCGTCTGCCTGGGCCACATCCTCGCCGAGGACGGCCGCAAGATGTCCAAGCACCTGGGCAACACCCTGGACCCGATCCCGCTGATGGACCAGCACGGCGCCGACGCGGTCCGCTGGTTCATGGCAGCGGGCGGCTCCCCCTGGGCGGCCCGCCGCGTGGGCCACGGCACCATCCAGGAGGTCGTCCGCAAGACGCTCCTCACCTACTGGAACACGGTCGCCTTCCAGGCCCTGTACGCCCGCACCTCCCACTGGGCCCCGAGCGCGTCCGACCCCACCCCGGCCGACCGCCCGCTCCTGGACCGCTGGCTCCTGTCCGAACTGAACGCCCTCACCCAGGGCGTCACCGACGCGCTCGAAAGCTACGACACGCAGCGCGCCGGCAAGCTCCTCTCCTCGTTCGTCGACGACCTCTCCAACTGGTACGTACGCCGCTCCCGCCGCCGCTTCTGGCAGGGCGACAAGGCGGCCCTGCGCACGCTCCACGAGGTCATCGAAACGGTCACCCGCCTGATGGCCCCCATCACCCCGTTCATCACCGAACGCGTGTGGCAGGACCTGATCGTCCCGGTCACCCCCGAAGCCCCCGACTCGGTCCACCTGAGCACCTGGCCCGAGGCGGACCGGTCGGCGATCGACCCGGAGCTGTCCAAGCACATGCTCCTGGTCCGGCGCCTGGTCGAACTGGGCCGCGCCACCCGCGCCGAGTCCGGCGTCAAGACCCGCCAGCCCCTCTCCCGGGCCCTGGTCGCAGCCGCCGGCTTCGAAGCCCTCTCCCCCGAACTGCGCACCCAGATCACCGAAGAGCTGAACGTCTCCACCCTCGCCTCCCTCTCGGAGGTGGGCGGCTCCCTGGTGGACACCACCGCCAAGGCCAACTTCCGCGCCCTCGGCAAGCGCTTCGGCAAGGGCGTCCAGGCAGTGGCCAAGGCCATCGCCGAAACCGACGCGGCAGCCCTCTCCCTCGCCCTGCGCGAGGACACGGCGACCATCACCGTCAACGACGAAACGGTCCCCCTCTCCCCCGACGAGGTCATCATCACCGAGACCCCGCGCGAGGGCTGGTCGGTGGCCTCCGACGCGGGCGCCACCGTGGCCCTCGACCTGGAGATCACCCCGGACCTCCGCCGCGCCGGCCTGGCCCGCGACGCCATCCGCCTCATCCAGGAGGCCCGCAAGAACAGCGGCCTGGACGTGGCTGACCGTATCGCCCTGCGCTGGCAGACCACCGACGAAGAGGTCCACAAGGCCCTGACCGACCACCAGTCCCTCATCAGCGAGGAAGTCCTGGCCACCGACTTCGCCCAGGGTGAGGCCGACGACACGTACGGCCCGGCCTTCGAGGACGAAAGCCTCTCCCTGAAGTTCCGGCTGAGGAAGACGGAGGCGTAAAGCCCCCGGTCACCACGCCCAACGGCCCCCGACGCGCGATGCGTCGGGGGCCGTTCTCGTACAGGCCAAGCGAATCCGTTGTGGCACACCAGCCCGAACCGACCGGAAAGCCGCAATACGGCCGGGCTCGGGGACACGTAGGGGTCTCCCCGCAGGCGACCGAAGCCCCGGTTGCGTCCAAACTATTCGGCCGCTCCAGGCAACGTGGGGGCACCCCCGGCCGGAGGCTGGGGGAGAGAGACCCCGTCAGCGGGGCCCCGAGCCCCCACCCACGGGCAGCCCGCGCAGACGCGCGCCCCACACAAGGCCCACGCAAAAGAACCGGGCCCCCGGGGAAAACCCCCGGGGGCCCGGCCCTGATTGCCGACTACGCGCACACCGCGCCTACGTCAGTTGTCGTCCTCATCGATCAGAAACCCACGCATAGGCGACGGCGCCTGCTGCATCGGCTGCTGCCCCTGCGGCCGAACCGGAGCCATCGGCTGCGTCATCGCCGGCGACATCTGCTGCTGCCCACCGTACGACGGAGCACTGCCCGAGCCCCCACCGTGACCGCCCATCGACTGCCCGCCGCCCATGGAGTGGTTCCCACCCATGGACCCCGCACCGGCCGAAGCCATCGACGGCGACGGCGGCAGCGAGGCGGTCGCCGGCGTCCGCGGCGGCGCCAGCGAGTCGTCGGCCTGGTTCTCCAGCTGGCGCAGCTGGCTCTCCAGGTAGGACTTCAGCCGCGTACGGTACTCGCGCTCGAAGCCGCGCAGGTCTTCGACCTTGCGCTCCAGCGTGGCGCGGGCCGACTCCAGCGACCCCATCGCGACGCGGTGCTTCTCCTGCGCGTCCCGCTCCAGCGCGTCCGCCTTGGCGCGGGCGTCCCGCTCCAGGCCCTCCGCGCGCGACCGGGCCTCGCCGACGATCTTGTTGGCCTCGGAACGGGCCTCCGCGATCGCCTGGTCGGCGGTCTGCTGCGCGAGCGAGAGCACGCGAGCGGCGCTGTCACCGCCCGGTCCCTGTCCCGGCTGCGGCAGCTGCGGGCCGCCGTGCCCACCGGGACCGCCCATGGGGCCGCCCAGCGGACCACCAGGGCCCATCGGACCAGGGCCGTGCGGGCCCTGCGGGCCGGGACCGTGGCCACCGGGCCCGGCCGGCAGCTGCGGGGCCCCTCCGGTCAGCTGCGGTGGGCCGCCCAACTGCTGCTGTTGCTGCTGTTGCTGCGGCGGCACCGGCTGCGGTCCGGATATGGCGGCGGGCACAGGAGCGCCGGGCCTGCCCTGCTGGTGCTGCTGCCCCTGGTCCTGCTGCTGCTCCTGCTGCTTGCGCATGTTCTGCTGCTGGTTCTGCGCGGCAGCACGCGTCGCGGCGGCCAGCTTGGCGCGCAGGTCCTCGTTCTCGCGCAGCAGGCGGGTCAGTTCGGCTTCGACCTCGTCGAGGAAGGCATCGACCTCGTCCTCGTCATAGCCTTCTCGGAGGCGGACGGTCGTGAACTGCTTGTTCCGCACGTCCTCGGGGGTCAACGGCATCTCTACTTCACCTCAACGTAGTCGTCGGCAATCGGCAAGACCGTATCGTTCACACCAACAACACCGACCTCACGACGGTGATCAGGATGTACACGATGATCATCAATACGAAGAAGGACAGGTCGAGCGCCACGCCCCCGAGACGCAGCGGCGGAATGAACCGCCGCAAGAGCTTGAGTGGCGGATCAGTGACAGTGTAGGTGGCCTCCAGAACGACCACCATCGGCTTGCCGGGTTGCCATGAACGGGCGAACTGGAAGACGTAGTCCATCACCAGCCGGAAGATCAACACGATGAGGAAGCAGTACAACGCGATGTAGATCACCTGCCCAGCAATGCTCATCCGCGCTGTCCTCTCCCCTTGCCTTGCTGTCGTGTTGGGGCCTTTCGGCCTGGTGTGCCCGGTGTTGCGTCTCAGCTCTGGTTGAAGAACCCGCCCTCTGCGATGCGGGCCTTGTCCTCCGCCGTGACATCGACGTTAGCAGGCGACAACAGGAACACCTTCTGCGTCACCCGCTCGATGCTGCCGTGCAGACCGAAGACCAGACCGGCGGCAAAGTCGACAAGTCGCTTCGCGTCCGTATCGTCCATCTCCGTGAGATTCATGATCACCGGAGTGCCCTCACGGAAGTGTTCCCCGATGGTACGGGCTTCGTTGTAGGTCCGGGGGTGCAGCGTGGTGATGCGGTAGGGCTCCCGCTCGGACACAACCTTGGGCATGATCACCGGTGCGTTCTTCTCCAGGTTCGGACGGTCGGGTGTGATGGACGCCACGGGGGCGATTCGGGCGGGTCGTCCGCTTTCGGCGGCCGGCGGTGCGGACTCACGCTGCGCGGGAGGCTGGGTGACCCGTACCGGTTCGTCCCGTTCCGGGTGCGGTTCGGTGGGTACTTGGGTCTGCTGTCGCCGTCCCCGGTCGGGCTCCGGGTCAAGCTCGGGCTCGAACTCGTCGTCGGGGTCGAACCCCCGGCCGTCGTACCCATCGTCCTCCACGAGGCCGAGGTAGACCGCCATCTTGCGCATCGCGCCGGCCATTCTCTGCGTCCTCCGCTCTGTGGTGGATCGGCTCCGTCACCGGGCGCCTTGAATCCACGTGGTCTGCCCTCCTTTTGGGGGCAATGACCATATTTTGTGCTGTGGTCCGACTTGCTTGGCGACGTTACCCGAGCCGTGGTCGGACTCCGAGTACCGCGGTGCCGACGCGCACATGTGTCGCACCGGCGGCCACGGCATCATCAAGGTCCGCGCTCATCCCTGCTGACACCATGTTCGCAGCAGGATGGTTCCCGCGCAGGCCGGATGAGATTTCCATCAAACGCTCGAAAGCCGCCCGCGGATGCCCCGCGTACGGGCCGGCCAGCGGAGCAACCGTCATCAGACCGTCCAGGCGCAGCCCTTCGGCGGCGGCGACCGCGTCGGCGAGGGCGTCGACCCCGGCCGGGGTCACCCCGCCGCGCCGGCCGAGCTGCCCCTCGTTGTCGCCCGACTCGGCGTCAAGTGCCACCTGGATCAGGCAGCCCAGCTCCCGGCCGGCCCGTACGGCTTCCTTCGAGAGCGCCGTCACCAGCTTGGGGCGGTCGACCGACTGCACGACATCGGCGTAATTGACCACAGACCGTACTTTGTTGGTCTGGAGCTGTCCGACGAAGTGCCAGTCGAGGGACAGATCCGAGCACTCGGCGGCTTTCGGTGCCGCGTCCTGGTCGCGGTTCTCCGCCACATGGCGGACGCCGAGTTCCGCGAGCAGCCGGACGTCGCTCGCCGGATAGGTCTTCGTGACCACGACGAGGGTCACGTCCGCACGGTTGCGACCGGCTTTGGCGCAGGCGGTGGAGATTCGTTCTTCCACGTGCGCCAGGTTGTCGGCCAGTTCGGCCCTACGATCCGTCACAGCTCAGCATCCAGCCATACATAGCTCGCGAGCCGCCCGGTGATGCGGTCGCGCCGGTACGAGAAGTGGTCCGCCGACTCCAGCGTGCAGGTGTGGGAATGTTCACCCACCCGCACGCCGTACGCGGCGAGTTGGGCACGGACCCCGGCGGCCATGTCGACCGCGGGCGTGCCCCGGGAGGTGGTGGCCCACGCTTCGGGCACCACCGCGGCGACCTCGGCGCGCATCGCCTCGGGCACCTCGTAACACCGCCCGCAGACCGCGGGTCCGGTACGGGCGATGATGCGCTCCGGGTCGGCGCCGAGCGCGGTCATCGCCTCGACGGTCGCCGGGACCACCCCGGCCACCAGGCCCGGGCGCCCCGCGTGGGCGGCGCCCGTGACCCCGGCGACCGGGTCGGCCAGGAGGACCGGGGTGCAGTCGGCGGTCAGGACGGCGAGGGCCAGGCCCCGGCGGGCCGTCACCACCGCGTCCACGCACGGGATGTCCGTGTCGTCGCGCCACGGGCCGTCGACCACGGCGACGTCCCGGCCGTGCACCTGGTTCATCCACACGACCCGGGCCGGGTCCAGGCCGAGCGCCTTGGCCGCCAGTTCGCGGTTGGTCCGTACGGACTCCGGGTCGTCGCCGACCGCGCCGCCGAGGTTGAGCTCGGCATACGGAGCGGCGCTCACCCCGCCCCACCGGTCGGTGAAGGCGAAGTGCGCGCCGCTCGTGTCGTTCGTCAGCACCGGGTGCTGCTGCCCTATCACGTCGGGACTTCGGTTATTTCAGGAAGTCGGGGACGTCCAGCTCCTCGGCCGTGGTGTCCGAGTACGGACGGGCCGGCGGAACCTGCGGCGAGGTGGTCGGGGGCGGCGGCACCTCGCCCAGCGGGGACGGGTCGGCCGGGGCCGGCTCCTCGTCCCGTACGGGCACCGAGCCCAGGCCGCCGAAGGACGACGGCCGCGGTTCGGCCTGCGGGGCCGGGCGGCTGGGGGCCGGGGCCGGCTCGTCGCGCTTGCCGTTGTTCTGGCTGCCGAGCACGGTCTGCTGACGGGCCGGCGGCTGGCCGCCGTCGAAGCCCGCGGCGATGACCGTCACCCGTACCTCGTCGCCGAGCGCGTCGTCGATGACCGCGCCGAAGATGATGTTCGCCTCGGGGTGGGCTGCCTCGCTGACCAGCTGCGCGGCCTCGTTGATCTCGAAGAGACCGAGGTCGGAGCCGCCGGAGATGGAGAGCAGCACACCGCGTGCGCCGTCGATGGAGGCTTCCAGCAGCGGCGAGGAGATCGCCATCTCCGCCGCGGCCACCGCGCGGTCGTCGCCGCGCGCCGAGCCGATGCCCATCAGGGCCGAGCCCGCCTCGGACATCACGGACTTGACGTCGGCGAAGTCGAGGTTGATCAGGCCGGGGGTGGTGATCAGGTCGGTGATGCCCTGGACACCCGACAGCAGTACCTGGTCCGCGGACTTGAACGCGTCGAGCACGCTCACCTGGCGGTCCGAGATGGACAGCAGTCGGTCGTTGGGGATCACGATGAGGGTGTCGACCTCGTCGCGCAGGCCGGCGATGCCGTCCTCGGCCTGGTTCGCGCGCCGGCGGCCCTCGAAGGTGAACGGGCGGGTGACCACACCGATCGTCAGGGCGCCCAGCGAACGCGCGATGTTGGCGACGACGGGTGCGCCGCCGGTGCCGGTGCCGCCGCCCTCTCCCGCGGTCACGAAGACCATGTCGGCCCCCTTGAGGACCTCCTCGATCTCCTCGCGGTGGTCCTCGGCCGCCTTGCGGCCGACATCGGGGTTGGCGCCGGCGCCCAGGCCACGGGTGAGTTCCCGGCCGACGTCCAGCTTGACGTCGGCGTCGCTCATCAGCAGGGCCTGTGCATCGGTGTTGATCGCGATGAACTCGACGCCCTTGAGCCCGACCTCGATCATCCGGTTGATGGCGTTCACGCCACCGCCGCCGATGCCGACGACCTTGATGACTGCGAGGTAGTTCTGCGGTGCTGCCACGTCGAAGGCCTCTCGCCTCGAGTTACGTGTCGCCGCCGCACCCGGGGTGCGGTCGCCGACTGATGCCGATGGGACGGTTCGTTGTGCCGACCCGAACCCTAACGCTGAAGTTTAGGGTTACCAGTGCCTGTGTTCCTGGGACTCTTTGGAACGAGACACTAAGTCGACAAGTGGCGCACGTTCAACGAACACGCCGAACCTCCCGTTTTTCTTTTCACCCTATGTGATCACCCATAGTGGTAGCCATCCAGGGTGCTGGCCTGCGGGTACGTACGTCAACTACCGGACACCGCGGGCGCGGTGGGCACACTCACATCGAAGTGGCGCGCGTCACGCGCCGCTTTCAGGGCGGCGGTGAGCACCTTGGCCTTGGCCGTACTGCGTTCCGCACTCCCCCAGACGACGGTACGGCCGTTTGTCAGCCGCAGTGTGATGGAGTCGTAGGAGCGCACCTGAACGGTACGAACGTCCTGGTGAACCGCCTTGGGCAGGGCGACCACGACGGTCGCGGCCGCGGCGCGGATCCGGTCGGGACCGAACCGCTTCAGGCTCGGACTGTCGCGTACGGCCATTTCCAGAAGCGGAACGCCCTTCGGGGCGGTGGCGACGGTGGCGAAACGGATGCCTTCGGCGTCCACTTCGACGAACTTTCCGCCCGTTTGAATAAGGAGTTCCGGCTGCCTTTCGGTCACTTTCAAGCTGACCGTGTGCGGCCAGGAGCGGGACACCTCAACGGACTTGATGCGCGGGAGTTTCGCGCGCAGCCGCTCGGCGATGGCCCTCTTGTCCACGGAGGCGAGGGGGATGTCCATCGGGACCGCGGCGGCCCGTACGACCTCATCCCCCGTCAGAATCTCGGTGCCGGTGGCCTTGACCTCTTCCGTACGCAGCCAGGTGGAGCCGTACAGGGCCCAGGCGCCGAAACCGGCCAGCAGCGCGGCGCCGGCCAGTGTGATGATCAGGACGCGGCGGGGCGGCAGCCGGAACCGGCCGCGCAGCGCGAACCGGCCGCTCTTCGGGCCGGACGGCTTTGCGGACTTCTTGCCTCCGCCGCGGGCGCCGGAGCCGCCGGACTGCCCGGAAGCGGGCGGGCGGGAGCGCGCGGGCTTCTTCTCACCGCGCCGGGCGGTCGTCGGTCCGGCCACGCTCCCTCTCCTTCCGGCCGCCGCCCCGGGGTGTGCCCGGGGCGGCGCCGCACTTTTCCGTCAGCGGCCGGCGACCGCCTCGTACACCATGCCGACCAGCAGTTCGTCCGCGTCCCGGCGGCCGAACTCGGACGCCGCGCGGGACATCTCGTACAGCCGGTGCGGATCGGCGAGCACCGGGAGCACCTGGCTCTGCACCCACTCGGGCGTCAGCTGCGCGTCGTCGACCAGCAGGCCGCCGCCGGCGTTGACCACCGGCTGGGCGTTCAGCCGCTGTTCGCCGTTGCCGATGGGCAGCGGGACGTAGGCGGCGGGCAGTCCGACGGCGGACAGTTCGGCGACGGTCATCGCGCCCGCGCGGCAGAGCATCATGTCGGCCGCGGCGTACGCGAGGTCCATCCGGTCCACATACGGTACCGGTACATACGGGGGCATCCCGGGCATGTTGTCCACATGCGGCATTTCATTCTTCGGGCCGACCGCGTGCAGCACCTGGATACCGGAGCGCTGGAGCGCGGGCACCGCGGCCTGGATGACCTCGTTCAGCCGCCGGGCGCCCTGCGAGCCGCCGGAGACCAGCAGCGTCGGCAGGTTGGGGTCCAGCCCGAAGGCCGCCCGCGCCTCGGGGCGGACCGCGGCCCGGTCCAGGGTCGCGATGGAGCGGCGCAGCGGGATGCCCACGTACCGGGCGTCGCGCAGCTTGCTGTCCGGCGTGCTGACCGCGACGTACCTGGCGTAGCGCGAGCCGATCTTGTTGGCCAGCCCGGGGCGGGCGTTCGCCTCGTGCACGATGATCGGCACCCCGCGCCGCTTGGCGGCCAGGTAGCCGGGCAGCGCGACATAGCCGCCGAAGCCGACGACGCAGTCCGCCTTGGTGCGCTCCAGGATCTGCTCGGCGGCCTTGATGGTGCCGCGCAGCCGCCCGGGGACGGTGATCAGTTCGGGCGTGGGCTTGCGCGGCAGCGGTACGGCCGGAATCAGGCCCAGCTCATAGCCCCGCTCCGGCACCAGCCGGGTCTCCAGCCCCTTCTCCGTGCCGAGTGCCGTGATCCCCACGGTCGGGTCCTGCCTGCGCAGGGCGTCCGCGAGGGCGAGCGCGGGCTCGATGTGGCCGGCGGTCCCCCCACCGGCGAGTACGACATGCACCGAAATTCACCGCTCTCCGGACGGCCGCTTCTTGACGCGCCGTCTCATCGTCTTCCGTCTCACCCCAGCCAGTTTCCTGCCGAAAACAGGCTGCCGCATGGCCAGTGCCGCCCGTGCAGCGGGCTCGTCACGCGCGAAGGCGATCAGCAGACCGATGGCGAACATCGTCGGCAGCAGGGCGGAGCCCCCGAAGGAGAACAGCGGCAGCGGGACCCCGGCGATCGGCAACAGACCGAGCACCGCACCGATGTTGATCACGGCCTGGGCCGTGATCCAGGTGGTCACGCCTCCCGCTGCGTACCTCACGAAGGGATCCTCCGTGCGTCCGGCCACGCGGATACCCGCATAGCCTAGAGCCGCGAAGAGGGCGAGCACCGACAGCGTCCCCGCAAGCCCCAGTTCCTCCCCGGTGATGGCGAAGATGAAGTCGGTGTGCGGTTCAGGGAGTTCACCCCATTTTTCCATACTGGCGCCGAGCCCCGAACCGAAGAAGCCGCCGGAGGCCAGCGCGTAGATGCCGTGCACGGCCTGCCAGCACTGGTCCTGCGGTCCCGGATCGGTCGCGCCGATGCAGGCGAGCCGGGCCATCCGGTTGGCGCTGGTCTTGATCAGCAGCGCCCCTATCACGGTGGCGGCGCCGAGCACGCCCACGAAGAGCCGGGTGGGGGCGCCGGCCAGCCACAGCAGCCCGAACAGGATCGCGGTCAGGATGATCGCGGTGCCCATGTCGCCGCCGAGCATGATCAGACCGAGCAGCAGGAAGGCCACCGGGATCAGCGGCACCAGCAGGTGCTTCCACTGCATCAGCAGCTTCTTGTCCTGCTTGCGGGCCAGCAGGTCGGCGCCCCACAGGACCAGCGCCAGCTTGCCGAACTCGCTGGGCTGCATCTGGAAGGGGCCGCCCAGGTTGATCCAGTTCTGGTTGCCGTTGACCGCGACCCCTATCCCGGGGATCTGCACCAGGGTCATCAAGAAGACCGAGACGGCCAGCAGCGGATAGGCCAGGGTGCGGTGCACCCGTACCGTCATCCGGGCCGCCACCAGCATCAGGATGCCGCCGAGCACCGCCGCGAGCAGCTGCTTGCGGAAGAAGTACGTCGGCGCCAGCCCGAGCTGGAGCGCCTTGATCTGGGAGGCCGAGTAGACCATCACCAGACCGAGCACGGTGATCAGCAGACTGCCGCCGACCACCAGGTAGTAGGCGGTCAGCGGCCGGTCCCAGGCCCGTCTGAGCCGGGTGTACGGCCCCCGCGGGGTGCGGGGGCCGCCGCCGCGCGCCGGGCGCGGGCCGAAGCCGGTGCGCCGGGCCGGGCGCGGCGGCGCCGCCTTCGCCGATCGGGCCGTCATCGTCGTCCCCTCCACAGGTGCGCTGCGCCGTGCGTCCTCGACGGCGGCGGGGACGTACGGACTACTGTTCCTGAGCGGCCAGCGTGCGGACCGCGTCGGCGAAGGCTTCGCCCCGCTTGTTGTAGTTCAGGTACATGTCCATCGAGGCGCAGGCCGGGGCCAGCAGGACGGTATCGCCCGGCCGGGCCAGGCGGGCGGCTTCCCGGACGGCTTCGGACATCGCCCCAGTGTCGGTCCGGTCGAGGTCGACCACCGGCACATCCGGCGCGTGTCGCGCCAGGGCCTCCCGAATGAGCCCCCGGTCGGCGCCGATGAGGACCGCGCCGCGCAGCCGGCCGGCCGACTTCTGTACGAGTTCGTCGAAGGTGGCGCCCTTGGCCAGGCCGCCGGCGATCCAGACGATGTGCTCGTACGCCGCCAACGACGCCTCGGTGGCGTGGGTGTTGGTGGCCTTGGAGTCGTCCACGTACGCGACCCCGGCGACGTCCGCGACGTGCTCGATGCGGTGCGCGTCCGGGTGGAAGGCGCGCAGGCCGTCCCGTACGGACTGGGGGCGCACGCCGAAGGCGCGGGCGAGGGCCGCCGCGGCGAGCGCGTTGGCGATGTTGTGCGGGGCCGCGGGCGTCACGTCCGAGACCTCGGCGAGTTCCTGCGCCTGCTTCTGCCGGTTCTCGACGAAGGCCCGGTCGACGAGGATGCCCTCGACGACGCCCAGCTGCGAGGGGCCCGGGGTGCCGAGGGTGAAGCCGATGGCGCGGCAGCCCTCCTCGACGTCGGCCTCGCGCACCAGGTCCTCGGTGGCCTTGTCGGCGACGTTGTAGACGCAGGCCACGGTGTTGCCCTCGTAGATGCGGCCCTTGTCGGCGGCGTACGCCTCCATGGAGCCGTGCCAGTCGAGGTGGTCCGGGGCCAGGTTGAGGACGGTGGCGGAGTGGGCGCGCACGGAGGGCGCCCAGTGCAGCTGGTAGCTGGAGAGCTCGACGGCGAGGACGTCATACGGCTCGTCGGAGAGCACCACGTCCACCAGGGGGACGCCGATGTTGCCGACGGCGGCGGTGCGCAGCCCCTCGGCCTCCAGGATGGCGGCGAGCATCCGTACGGTCGTGGTCTTGCCGTTGGTGCCGGTGACCGCGAGCCAGGGCGGAGCGTCCGGGCCGCGCATCCGCCAGGCCAGCTCGACGTCGCCCCATACAGGGACGCCGGCCGCCTCGGCGGCCTGGAAGAGCGGGCTGGTGGGCTTCCAGCCGGGGGTGGTGACGACCAGGTCGGTGCCCTCGGGAAGGGTGTCGCCGTCGCCGAGGCGGACGGTGATCCCCAGCTCTTCCAGGGGTGCGGCCTGGGCGCGCTCCCGCTCGCCGTCGCTGCCGTTGACGACGGTGACGACGGCGCCGAGGCCGGCCAGGGCGCGGGCGGCGGGGACGCCGCTCACACCGAGGCCGGCCACGGTCACGTGCTGTCCGGCGAGGTCCAGGGCACTCACTTGGCCGCCTGCCAGCCGCCGTAGAAGATGCCCAGACCGACGATCACGCACATGCCCTGGATGATCCAGAACCGGACCACGACAAGGACTTCGGACCACCCCTTCAATTCGAAGTGGTGCTGGAGCGGCGCCATCCGGAAGACCCGCTTGCCGGTGAGCCGGAAGGAGCCGACCTGGATGACCACCGACATGGTGATCAGAACGAAGAGGCCGCCGAGCACGGCCATCAGCAGCTCCGTACGGGAGCAGATGGCCAGGCCCGCCAGCGCGCCGCCCAGGGCCAGCGAGCCGGTGTCACCCATGAAGATCTTGGCGGGCGAGGTGTTCCACCACAGGAAGCCGAAGCAGGCGCCCATCAGGGCGGAGGCGACGACCGCCAGGTCGAGCGGGTCGCGCACCTCGTAACAGGCCGGTCCGGCGCTGATCTGGTTGGCGCAGGACTCCTGGTACTGCCAGATGCCGATGAAGGTGTACGCGCCGAAGACCATCACCGAGGCGCCGGTGGCCAGGCCGTCCAGGCCGTCGGTGAGGTTCACGCCGTTGGACATCGCCAGGATCATGAACAGCGCCCAGATGACGAAGAGCACCGGGCCGATCTGCCAGCCGAAGTCCTGGGTGAAGGAGAGCCGGTCGGAGGCCGGGGTCTGGCCGCGCAGGTCGGCGAACTGGAGCGAGAGCACCGCGAAGGCGATGCCGACGATCAGCTGGCCGGCCATCTTGGCCTTGGCCCGCAGGCCCAGCGACCGCTGCTTGACGATCTTGATGTAGTCGTCGAGGAAGCCCACCAGGCCCATGCCGGCCATCAGGAACAGCACCAGCACACCCGAGAAGCTGGGGTCGCTGCTGGTGATGACCTTGGTCAGCGCATACGCGATGAGCGTGGCCAGGATGAAGGCGATACCGCCCATGGTGGGCGTACCGCGCTTGCTGTGGTGGTCGCGCGGGCCGTCGTCGCGGATGTACTGCCCGTACCCCTTCCTCGCCAGCAGCTTGATCAGCAGCGGGGTGCCGATCAGGGTCAGGAAGAGCCCGATCATTCCGGAGAAGAGGATCTGCTTCATCGTGTTCATCGGGTGGCGGCCCCGCCCTTGACACCGTCGTCGTCCAGCAATGCCGCGGCGACCCGTTCCAGGCCGACCGACCGGGACGCCTTCACCAGCACGACGTCACCCGGCCGCAGCTCGCTGCGCAACAGGTCGATCGCCGCCTGCGCGTCGGACACGTGCACCGACTCCTCACCCCACGAACCCTCGTTCTTGGCGCCCATGTCGAGCCAGGCCGCTTCCCTGCCGCCGACCGCCACGAGCTTGCTGACGTTGAGCCGGACGACCAGGCGCCCGACCGCGTCGTGTTCGGCGAGTGACTCCCCGCCGAGCTCGGCCATCTCACCGAGCACCGCCCACGTACGGCCTCCCGTTGTCTTGGAGGCTTCGCCCATCGCCACGAGCGCGCGAAGCGCCGCCCGCATCGATTCCGGGTTCGCGTTGTAGGCGTCGTTGACGACCGTCACACCGTCCGCGCGCTCGGTGACCTCCATGCGCCAGCGGGAGAGCGTGCCGGCTTCGGAGAGCGCGGCGGCGATCTCGTCCACGGGCATGCCCAACTCATGGGCGACGGCGGCCGCGGCAAGCGCGTTCGACACGTGGTGCTCACCGTACAGCCGCATGGTCACGTCGCTGCACCCGGAGGGTGTGTGAAGCGTGAAGGAGGGCTGTCCGAGCGCCGTGAGCCGGACATTCTCGGCACGTACGGCGGCCTCGGCACACTCGCCGAAGAAGACCGTGCGGGCCTTCGTGCGCGACGCCATGGCCCGTACGTACGGATCGTCCGCGTTCAGTACGGCGATGCCGCCCTCGTCGGCGGTGGGCAGCACCTCGACCAGCTCGCCCTTGGCCTGGGCGATCTGCTCGCGGCCGCCGAACTCGCCGATGTGCGCGGAGCCGACGTTGAGCACCACACCGATCCGCGGCGGGGTCAGCTCCGCCAGGTAGCGGATGTGGCCGATGCCGCGGGCGCCCATCTCCAGGACGAGGAACTTGGTGTCGGCGTCCGCGCGGAGCGCGGTCACCGGCAGCCCGATCTCGTTGTTCAGGTTGCCCACCGGGCACACGGTCGGCCCGCTGCGCGACAGCAGCTGGCCGATCAGGTCCTTGGTGCTGGTCTTGCCGGCCGAGCCGGTCAGCCCGACGACGCTGGTGCCCAGGCGGCCGACGACGGCGCGGGCCAGCGCGCCGAGGGCGGCGACCACGTCGTCCACGACGATCGCGGGGACGCCGACGGGGCGGGCGGCCAGGACCGCCGCGGCGCCCGCCTCGACGGCGCGCCCGGCGTAGTCGTGGCCGTCCACGCGCTCGCCGGCGAAGGCCGCGAAGAGGCTGCCGGGGCGGACCTCACGGGAGTCGAACACGACGGGGCCGGTGACCCGGGCCTGCGGGTCCGGTATGTCGTGCTGCTGCCCGCCGACGATGCTCGTGATCTCGGCGAGGGACAGGGAGATCACTTCTCACCCCCGGCCGTGGGCAGGAAATGCCGTTCGAAGGGTTTTGCGCGCATGGCGGTGTGTCATCCCTGGTGGTTCGGCTGCTGCGAGTTCAACGAAGCCTCGATGGCCCGGCGCAGCACCTGACGGTCGTCGAAGGAGCGGACCACTCCGGCGATGTCCTGGCCCTGCTCGTGGCCCTTGCCCGCGACGATCACGGTGTCGCCGGGCTCGGCGCGGGCCACGGCGGCCGCGATGGCGGCGGCCCGCTCCTCCTCGACCAGCACGGTGCCGCGCTCGTGGACGGGCACCTCGGCGGCGCCCGCGAGCATGGTGGCGAGGATCGCGAGGGGGTCCTCGCCGCGGGGGTTGTCGGAGGTCAGTACGGCGGTGTCGGCGAGGCGGGCGACCGCCGCGCCCATCGGCTTGCGCTTGTGCGGGTCGCGGTCGCCGCCGCAGCCCAGCACGGCGTGGATACGGCCCTCGGTGACCTTGCGCAGGGCGCGCAGCACCGATTCGACCGCGTCGGTCTTGTGGGCGTAGTCGACGACCGCCAGGTACTTCTGGCCGGCGTCCACGCGCTCCAGGCGGCCGGGGACGCCGGGCACCGCGGCGACGCCGTCGGCGGCGGTCTGCGGGTCCACGCCGGCCACGGCCAGGGCCGTGATGGCGGCCAGCGCGTTGGCGACGTTGAAGGGGCCCGGGATGGGCGCGGCGGCCCGTACGGACACGCCGTCGGGGCCCAGCACGGTGAAGGTGGAGCCGAGCGCGCCGACCTCGACGTCGGCGGCGCGCCAGTCGGCGTCCGGGTGGCCCTCGGCGGAGAACGTGGTGACCGGCACCTCGGACTCGCCGGCGGCCAGCCGCTTGCCGTACTCGTCGTCGATGTTGACCACGCCGGCCTTGCTGCGGGCCTTGGTGAACAGCTGGGCCTTGGCCTGGAAGTAGTCCTCCATCCCGGAGTGGAACTCCATGTGCTCCGGGCTGAGGTTGTTGAAGATCGCGACGTCGAAGACGCAGCCGTCGACGCGGCCGAGGACCAGCGCGTGGCTGGAGACCTCCATGGTCACCGCGCGCACGCCGCGCTCGCGCATGACGGCGAACAGCGCCTGGAGGTCGGTGGCCTCGGGGGTGGTGCGCTCGGACTTCAGGCGCTCGTCGCCGATCCGGGACTCGACCGTGCCGATCAGGCCGGTCCTCCCGCCGCCCGACTTCTCGGCGGCGGCCCGCAGCCCGCCGTCGATCAGGTACGCGGTGGTGGTCTTGCCCGAGGTGCCGGTGATGCCGATCTGGAGGAGGTCCTGGCCCGGGTCCCCGTAGATCGAGACGGCGAGGGCGCCCATCCGGGCCCGCGGCTCGTCCACGACCAGGACGGGCAGACCGGTGGCGGCGGCGCGCTCGTGGCCCGCCGGGTCGGTCAGGACCGCCGCGGCGCCGAGGTCGGCCGCCTGGCCCGCGAAGTCGGCCCCGTGGAAGCGTGCACCGGGCAGCGCGGCGTAGACGTCACCGGGGCGCACGGCCCGTGAGTCGTGGGTGATGCCGGTGACGGCGGCGTCCGCCGTGGCCGGCACCGAGGTGCCCAACTGCTCGGCGAGGTCCGTCAGGGGGGTGGGACGGACCCGCTCTGGGCGGGGCGCCCCCGGGAATTTCCCGGCGGCGTCCTTCTGGGCGTTGTGGGACTGATCAGCGTGTGACACGGCGGTGAGCGTACCGGGCGCGGCACCCTCGGGGCGAAGTGAGGGCCGGGTCCCGGAGCGGTTCCCGGGGTCGGGGGTGATGGTCGTCACGGCGGCCTGCCTCGTTTTCATTCGCCTGGCTTGAAGGTGACGGGCAGGCGCGGGGGCTGGGCGCCGCTCGGCGGGACCTGGAGCGTCTTGAGCGCGAACTCCATGACCTGCTGGTAGATCGGGCCGCACACCTGGCCGCCGAAGTAGCTGCCCTTCGTCGGGTTCTGGACGGCGCAGTAGACGGTGATACGGGGCTGGTCGGCGGGCGCGAACCCGGCGAAGGAGGCGGTGTAGCCGTGGTAGCGGCCGGTCTTCGGGTCCACCCGGTTGGACGTGCCGGTCTTGCCGCCGACGCGGTACCCGTCGATCTTCGCCTTGGCGCCGGTGCCCTCCTTGTCGTCGACCACCGATTCGAGCATGGTGGCCAGCGTCCTGGCGGTCTTCTCGCTGACCACCCGGGTCTTCTCCGGCTTCGGCGCGGCCTGGTACCGGCCGTCCGGGCCCGTACCGCCCCGTACGAGCGTCGGGGCGATCCGCTCGCCCCCGTTGGCGATGGTCGAGTAGACCGAAGCGGCCTGGACGGCGTTGAGCGACAGCCCCTGTCCGAAGGGGATGGTGTACTGCTGCGAGGTGCTCCACTTCAGCGGCGGGGCCAGCAGGCCCGCGGTCTCGCCCGGGAAGCCGAGCCCGGTGGGCTTTCCGATCCCGAACTTGCGCAGGTAGGAGTAGAGCACCTGGTTGGCCTCCTTACGGGTCTTGCCGAGCTGTTCGGTGGCCAGGATGGTGCCGATGTTGCTGGACTTGGCCAGGACGCCGTTGAGCGTCAGGTGCCAGGTCGGGTGGTCGATGTCGTCCGAGAAGTTGCGGTCGCCGCGGTGCAGCCGGTTGGGGACGGTGACGCGGGTGGCGGGGGTCGCCGCGCCCTCCTCCAGGACGGCGGCCATCGACATCAGCTTGCTGGTGGAGCCGGGTTCGAAGGCGTCGGTGAGGGCGGCGTTGCCCAGCGCGTCCGGGTCCGCCTTGGAGATGTCGTTGGGGTCGAAGCCGGGGGCGTTCGCCAGGGCCAGGATTTCGCCGGTCCTGGTGTCCTGGACCACGACGTAGCCCCGGTCGGCCTGCGACTCGGCGACCTGCTTGGTGATGGCCTGCTGGGCCATCCACTGGATGTCGCGGTCCAAGGTCAGCTCTATGTCGGTGCCCGGGACGGCCGGGTGCTCCTGGGTGTCGGCGGTGGGGACGCGGCGGCCGCCGGACTGGGCGTAGACCAGCTTGCCGTCCTTGCCCGCCAGCTGCTTGTCGAGCCGGGCCTCCAGGCCGCCGCCGCCCCGGCCCTCGCTGTTGACGAAACCGAGGACGCCGGAGGCCAGATCCTTGTTCGGGTAGACGCGCTTGCTGTGCTTGTCCGCGAAGATCCCGACGAGCACGTTGGGGCGGGGCCTGCTCTTGGGCGCCTTGGCCGCCTTGGCGTCGAGCGCCTTGCGCAGGTCCTTGATCTGCTTCCAGACCTGCGGGGTCCGCTGCCGGGCGAGCCGTACGTAGCGGGAGCCGGGCGTGGCGAGCTTCTTGGCCAGTACGGCCTGGTCCTCGCCCAGGATCGGCGCGAGCAGCCCGGCGGCCTGCTGCGGGGCGTCCTTGATCTTGATCTTGTCGGGCGCGAGCAGGCTGGGGTCGGCGGTGATGTCGTACGCGTCCACCGTGGTCGCCAGGTCCACGCCGTCCCGGTCGGTGATCGCGCCGCGCTCGGCGGCCAGCTTGACCGGGACGTAGCGGTTGACGTTGGCCTTGGCCGCGTATGCGCCGGCGTCCACGGCCTGCACCTGGAACAGCCGGATCACGAAGATCAGCATGATCAGCGTGAGCGCGAGGGAGACCATGCGCAGCCGGGGGCGCGGGCTGCCGAGCCGCAGGGTCGAGGCGCCGGAGCGGGGGCGGGAGGCGCGGGCGGCCGGGGCGCGCTTGGGTGCGGAGCGCTGGGCGGCGGGGCGCGGAGTGCTGCGGGACTGGCCGGTACGGGCCTGACCGGCGCGCGCCTGGCCGCCTCGGGACTGGCCTGCGCGGCCGTCGGGCGGGGTGGGACGGGGGACGCGGCGGGGGGCCGGGGTGGCGGAGGGTTTGGTGCCGGAAGCTTTGGCGCCGGTCGCTTTGGCGTCGGACGGCTTGGTGCCGGACGGTCTGGCGCCGGCGCCGGGGCTCTTCGCTCCGGTGCTTCTCGGGGCGGGGCTCTTCGGGCCGGGGGTGCTCGCGCCTGTGCTCTTCGGGCCGGGGGTCTTGCCGGGCGTCTTCCCGCCCGTGCTTCTCGCTCCGGAGCCCTTCGGGCCGGAGCCGGAGCCGTTTCCGGAGCGGGGGCCCTTGGGGTCGGTCATACGGCGTCCTCCTCCGGTGCGGCCGTCCGTACGGCGGGGGCCGCGGGCGCGGCATGGGGCAGGGCGTCGGCGTTCTCGTACGTCACGGTGTTCTCGTACGTCACGGGCTCACCTGCCGGAGGTCGTCGGTGCGGACCCGGGCAGCGGGCGGCCGGGCGCGGTGAGGGCGGGCATGGGGTGGTCGGGCAGCGGCGCGTCCGGAGCGGTGGGCGCGGCGGAAGGACGCGGTCCGGCGGACGGCCGGGGGCCGGCGGCCGGTCCGGCCGCGGGGCCCGGCGCGGGCCGCGGTGCGGGGACGGCGAGCCGCGACGGGCCGGGCGCGCTCATCGGGCCGACGCCGCCGCCCGCGGCCTTGCTCGGCTTGCCCCGTACGGTGCCGTCCGGCTCCAGGAACGCCGGGCTGCCGCCCGGGACCATGCCCAGCTCGCGAGCGCGCTGCTCCAGGGCGCCGGGCGCGGACAAGGCGTCCACCTCTTGCTGGAGCGCCTGCTGCTCGTCCTTCAGCTCGTCGGTCCGCTTCTCCAGCTTGCTCAGCTCGAAGGAGCCCTGGTTGAGCGCGGAATTGAGCAGCAGCAGCGTGATCAGCCCGGAGCCGAGGAGCACCACCACCAGGAGCACGAACGGCGTACGCGCCGGTGTGCCGCCGGGGCCGGAGGCGAACAGGCCCGAGAGCCGGCCCGGCCCCGAGCGCACCCGCCCCGGCCGGTTCACGCGATGTCCTCGCGGATGCGCTCGGCGCCGCGCAGCCGGGCGGGGGCCGCGCGCCGGTTCTCGGCGATCTCCTCCTCGGTCGGCAGTTCGGCGCCGCGGGTGAGCAGCTTCAGGCGCGGCTGGTACTGCTCGGGGACGACGGGCAGGCCGGGCGGCGCGGTGTGCGCCGCGCCCGCCGCGAGGACCTGCTTGACGATCCGGTCCTCCAGCGAGTGGTAGGCGAGCACCGCGATCCGGCCGCCCACGGCGAGGGCCCGCACGGCGGCCGGTACGGCGCTCTCCACGGCGGCCAGCTCGGCGTTGACCTCGATGCGCAGCGCCTGGAACGTGCGCTTGGCGGGGTTGCCGCCGGTGCGCTTGGCGGCCTGCGGCAGCGCGTCGCGGATCAGCTCCACCAGGCGCGCGCTGTTCGTGAAGGGCTCCTTGGCGCGCTCCCGTACGACCGCCTCGACGATCCGCTTGGCCTGCTTCTCCTCCCCGTAGGCGCGCAGGATGCGGACCAGTTCGCCGGGCGGGTAGGTGTTGAGGACCTCGGCGGCGCTGATGCCGGTCGTCTGGTCCATGCGCATGTCGAGCGGCGCGTCCTGCGCGTACGCGAAGCCGCGGTCGGCCTCGTCCAGCTGCATGGAGGAGACGCCGAGGTCGAACAGCACGCCCTGGACGCGCGGGACGCCGAGGCGGTCCAGGACCTCCGGCAGCTCGTCGTAGACGGCGTGCACGAGGGTGGCGCGGTCCCCGTACGGGGCCAGGCGCTCCCCCGCCAGCTTCAGCGCGGCCGGGTCGCGGTCGAGGGCGATCAGGCGGACGGCCGGGAACGTGGCGAGCAGCGCCTCGCTGTGCCCTCCGAGGCCGAGCGTGCAGTCGACGACGACCGCGCCGGGCTCGGCGAGCGCGGGGGCGAGCACGTCCAGACACCGCTGGAGCATGACGGGTACGTGGCGATCGTTGCTGCTCATGCGCCTTCCGATGGGGTGGGCGGCAGGTGGGTCCCCCCGGCCGCTGGCTGGGGGAATGCCGCACGTACCGCTTGGTCCCCGCCCGCTCTGAAGGGGAAGTGGCCCTCCGACGACGGGGAAGTGCCGTCGGCGGACCGGTTGGAGCGGGAGGAGGCCGAGCCGTACGTGCAGATCGCACGCGAAAGATTCGGGATCCAAGGAGAGCGTCACGCCTCCCACTTCGCGCCACTTTAGTCCACTGCCGCGCGGGGTCAATCAACCGGTTCCGCGCGTCCCGCACCGGCCGCCGGGGTGGTTCCGCGCGGTTTTCGGATGGCCCGGGAGAGCCGCGGGACGGGCCGGGCGAGCGCCCGCGACCGGGGCGAAAAGGGCTCTTTCACCCGATCGGCGGCGCCCGGCGGGGCGTGTGGAAAACCTCACAGGACGCCGTAGTGCCCCCCTATGCCCCGCTCCCACGTGCAGCCTTACCGGCCGGTGCCCCTTACCGTGTTGCTATGTCGATACCTGCCTCTCAGCCGCTGCCCCCGTCCGCCGACAGCGCCCTGGCCCCCGCGGCCGGCACGGTCACCGACCGCCTCGTCGAGGCCAACAAACAGTACGCCGCCGCCTTCACCGACCCGGGGATGGACGCCCGCCCCGTCCTCAAGGTCGCCGTCGTGGCCTGCATGGACGCCCGGCTGGACCTCCACGACGCGCTGGGCCTCTCGCTCGGCGACTGCCACACCATCCGCAACGCGGGCGGCGTCGTCACCGACGACATCATCCGCTCCCTGACGATCAGCCAGCGGGCGCTGGGCACCCGCTCGGTCGTGCTCATCCACCACACGGGCTGCGGCCTGCTGAACCTGACCGAGGAGTTCCGCCACGAGCTGGCGGCCGAGGTCGGCCAGCGGCCCAACTGGGCGGTCGAGGCGTTCAAGGACCTCGACGAGGACGTCCGCCAGTCCATCGAGCGGGTGCGGACCTCGCCGTTCCTGCTGCACACCGACGATGTGCGGGGCTTCGTCTTCGATGTGACGACCGGTCTGCTGCGGGAGGTCCACCCGAAGTAGGCGCCGGGGGACGACGGTGAGCCGCGGCCGGGAGGCCGCGATCCATGACAGCGGGGCCGGGCGGTCCGTCCGTCCGGCCCCGTCGTTCGCGCTGCTCAGCGGGGGGCCGCAGGAAGCCGGCGCCGGTCGGCGTGGGTGCGCGGGCGGGTGCGCGGCCGTGCGGCGGGGGCCGGCGCGCGAGTTATCCACAGGCCATGACGCGAAGCGGCGTGGACGGCGAGAATGCCTACGTGGCGTTGCCGCGGCCGAGGGGCCCGGCGGCGCTCGACGGGGAGGGCCGGTCCGTACGGAGGACGTGCGCCCGCAGTTGGGTGTCCCGCGTGCCGCGGGGCGCGGGGAAGGGCCGAGGAGGGCCGGGTGACGACCTTTGACGAGCAAGCGAGCCTTGGGGGTCCCCCCGCGCGGACGGAGCCGGGCGCGCGGGGCGATCTGACCACCACGGCGGAGCGGGTCCGCAGGTCGGTGGAGGGCGTGATCGAGGGCAAGCCGGAGGTCGTGCGGCTCGCGCTGACCGTGCTGCTCGCGGAGGGCCATCTGCTCATCGAGGACGTGCCGGGCGTCGGCAAGACGATGCTCGCCAAGGCGCTGGCCCGCTCCATCGACTGCTCGGTGCGGCGCATCCAGTTCACCCCCGACCTGCTGCCGTCGGACATCACCGGCGTCAGCGTCTTCGACCAGCAGCGCCGCGACTTCGAGTTCAAGCCCGGCGCGGTCTTCGCCCAGGTCGTGATCGGCGACGAGATCAACCGCGCCTCCCCCAAGACCCAGTCGGCGCTGCTGGAGTCGATGGAGGAGCGCCAGGTCACGGTGGACGGCCAGACCTACGAGCTGCCCGCCCCCTTCATGGTCGTCGCCACCCAGAACCCGGTCGAGATGGAGGGCACGTATCCGCTGCCCGAGGCGCAGCGGGACCGCTTCATGGCCCGCGTCTCGATCGGCTACCCGAGCCCGGACGCCGAGCTGCGGATGCTGGACGTGCACGGCGCCGCCTCGCCCCTGGAGGACCTCCAGCCGGTCGCGCACGCCGACGAGATACTGAAGCTGATCGATGCGGTCCGCACGGTCCACGTCGCCGAAGCGGTGCGCAGATACGCCGTGGACCTGGTCGCCGCCACCCGCAACCATCCCGAGCTGCGCCTCGGCGCCTCGCCGCGGGCCACGCTGCACCTGCTGCGCGCGGCGAAGGCCGCGGCGGCGCTGGCCGGCCGGGAGTACGCCCTCCCGGACGACGTGCAGGCGCTCGCGGTGGCGGTGCTGGCCCACCGGCTGCTGCCGACCGCGCAGGCCCAGCTCAACCGCCGTACGTCCGAGCAGGTCGTGGCCGAGATCCTGCGCCGCACACCGGTGCCCGACCCCTCGGCGCAGCAGTGGCCCAGGCCCCACCCGGGGCAGCCGCCCGGCCTGCGGGGGTACTGATGACGGCCGGGGGGATCGAGGGCGTGCCGGAGCGCGGCGGTCTGCGGGCCGCCTTCGCCGGGCTGACGACGCGCGGCCGGTCCTTCCTGGCGGCGGGCGTCGCGGCCGCCGTGTGCGCGTACGCCCTCGGGCAGACGGACCTGCTCCGCGTCGGGCTGCTGCTGGCCGCGCTCCCCCTGGTGTGCGCGATCGTGCTGTACCGCACCCGCTACCGGGTCGCGGGCAGCCGTACCCTCTCCCCCGCCCGGGTGCCGGCCACCGCCGAATCGCGGGTGCGCCTGCGCGTCGAGAATGTCTCGCGGCTGCCCACCGGCGTGCTGATGCTCCAGGACCGCGTGCCGTACGTATTGGGCCCGCGCCCGCGCTTCGTGCTCGACCGCGTCGAGGCCGGGGGCCGCCGGGAGGTGTCCTACCGGGTCCGTTCCGACCTGCGCGGGCGCTATCCGCTGGGGCCGTTGCAGCTGCGGCTCTCCGACCCGTTCGGCATGTGCGAGCTGACCCGCTCCTTCAGCGACCACGACACGCTGACCGTCGTGCCACGGGTCGAACCGCTGCCACCGGTCCGGCTCGCGGGCGAGGCGTCCGGTTACGGCGACGGCCGGCAGCGCTCGCTCGCCCTGGCCGGCGAGGACGACGTGATCCCCCGCGGCTACCGCCACGGCGACGACCTGCGCCGCGTCCACTGGCGCTCCACCGCGCGCTACGGCGAGCTGATGGTCCGCCGCGAGGAGCAGCCGCAGCGGGCCCACTGCACGGTCCTGCTCGACACACGGCGCACGGCCCATCAGGGAGCCGGTCCCGACTCGGCGTTCGAGTGGGCGGTGTCGGGCGCCGCGTCGGCGGCGGTCCACCTCCTGGAGCGCGGTTTTTCGGTCCGCTTTCTGACCGACTCCGGCATGTCCGTACGTGGCCCCGACGGAACCGGCGGCTGGGCGGGCGGCACCGAATCCGCCGACACCGCCGGCCTCCTGCTGGACACCCTCGCCGTGGTCGACCACTCCGACGAACCCGGCCTGGCCAGGGCGTACGACGTCCTGCGCGGCGGCAACGAAGGGCTGTTGGTGGCATTCTTCGGCGACCTCGACGAGGAGCAGACCGCGGTGGCCGGACGCATGCGGCGGCGCGGCGGCGCGGCGGTCGCCTTCGTCCTGGACGGCGACGCCTGGTCGCGGGGCACGGGATTCCGCTCCCCCGGAGGCCACCCGCGGCTGCCGCTGGAGGAGCGGTTGCGGATGCTCCAGGAGGCGGGCTGGAAGGCACTGCCGGTGCGCCCCGGTGACTCGCTGGCGGCGCTGTGGCGGCAGGTGGAGCGGGCGGGCGTTTCGGAGGGGTCGGTGGCGGGGGCGTCCGGGGTTTTCGGTGCGGGTGGTGCTGGTGCTGCCGGTACGGGTGGGGGCGTCAGTGCTAGTGGCACGGGCGGCGGCGCTGGGCCGGTTGCGGGGTCGGGGAGCGGGGCGGAGTCATGAGCGGGCGGGCGCGGCTTACGGTTTGTGCGGTGGTGGCGACGCTGGGCGCGTCGTGCGCGCTGTTGCCGCTGGTGGATCCGGTCGGCTGGATGCTGCAGGCGGCGATTCTGCTGACGATCGTGTCCGGGGTGGGGGCGCTGGCCCGCCGGGTGCCGCTGGCCCGGCCGCTGACGGTGGCGGCGCAGGCCGTGGTGGCGCTGCTGCTGCTCACCGTGCTCTTCGCGCACGACAAGGCGATCGCCCTGGTCCTGCCCGGCCCGGACGTCTTCGCGGAGTTCGGCGAGCTGGTGCAGGAGGGCGTCGCCGACGTCAGCCGGTATGCGATACCGGCTCCGGTGACGGCCGGCATCCGTCTGCTGCTGGTCGGCGGGGTGCTGGTGGTCGGCCTGGTCGTGGACGCGCTGGCCGTGACGTACCGCAGCGCGGCGCCCGCCGGACTGCCCCTGCTCGCGCTGTATTCGGTGGCGGCGGGCCTCTCGCAGGGCGGGGCGGGCTGGCTGTGGTTCCTGGTCGCGGGGGCCGGATATCTGCTGCTGCTCCTTGCCGAGGGGCGGGACCGGCTCTCGCAGTGGGGCCGGGTGTTCGGCGGCCGGAGCGCCGGCTCCGGAAGGCCGTCGTTCTCCGGCGGGCAGAGTTACGCGGGCACGGTCGGCGGCCCGGCGCAGGCCCCGGTCCGTACGGGCCGCCGGATCGGCGCGCTGGTGCTGGGCGTCGCCCTGGTGGTGCCCGCGGTGCTGCCCTCGCTCGGCGGCGGGCTGCTGGGCCAGGCGGTGGCCGGCCGCGGTCCGGGCGGCGGAGGCGGCACGATCTCCGCGGTGAACCCGCTGGTGTCCTTGCAGAACAGCCTGAACCAACCCGAGGACCGGCAGGTCCTCAACTACCGCACCACCGCCTCCGACACACGTGACATGTATCTGCGCATCGTCGCGCTCGATCAGTTCGACGGCACGGCGTGGAAGCCGTCCGAGCGCGCCGTCAAGGACGTGCCGGACCGGCTGCCCGACCCTGCCGGACTGAGCCCGGAGGTGGACGTCACCCCCGTCAACACGAGCATCTCCACCGCCCCTTGGTACGCGCAGAACTGGCTGCCCCTGCCCTACCCCGCCTCCCGCGTGGACATAGCCGGGCGCTGGCGCTTCGAGCCGGAGGGCCGCACGCTGGTCGGCGACCGCGGGCAGAACACGCGGGGCGTGCAGTACCAGGTCGAGAGCCTGCTCGTACGGCCCACCGCGCGACAGTTGGAGGAGGCGCCCGCGCCGCCCGCCGAGCTGGCGCGCGAGTACACCAAGGTCCCGGACTCGCTGCCCCCGGTCGTGCGCGAGACCGCGAAGCAGGTGACGAAGGGCGCCGGCACGGCGTACGACAAGGCCGTCCGCCTCCAGGACTGGTTCTCGCTCAGCGGCGGCTTCACCTACAACACGGAGGTGCGGGCCGGCAGCGGCACGGAAGCCATCGCCCGGTTCCTGGAGCAGAAGGAGGGCTTCTGCGTGCACTTCGCCTTCTCCATGGCGGCGATGGCGCGCACGCTGGGCATACCCGCCCGGGTCGCGGTCGGCTTCACCCCCGGCACCCGGCAGAGCGACGGCTCGACCTCGGTCGGCCTGAAGGACGCCCACGCCTGGCCCGAGCTGTACTTCGAAGGCACCGGCTGGACGCGGTTCGAGCCGACGCCGAGCCGGGGCACGCTGCCCGACTACACCCTCACCGACACCCCGTCCAACGGCGGTACGAACTCCCCGGCCCCGCAGCCGTCGCGCTCGGCGGCGGCGCCCGTCGGGCCGTCCCCCGCACAGAGCTGCGCCCCTGCCGAGCGGCGCGTCGGCCCGTGCTGGACGCCGCCCGCGCAGTCGACGAGCGGCCCGGCCGAGGGCGGGCCGTCGCTGTGGACCGTCGCGGCGCTCGTCATCGGCGTTCCGCTCCTGCTTCTGCTGCCGGTGCTGCCGGTGCTGTGGCGACTGCGGGCCCGCTCCCGGCGTCTCGGCGGCGGCGTGGCCGGCCGGCACCGTCCGGGGCCGGCCGCCGCGCCGGACTTCCGCACGGCCCACCTCGAACCGGACGACTCCGGCTGGGACGGCGGCGCGCCGGAGTCCCGTGGCGGCATACCGACCGGGGCCACGCGCACGCTCGCGGCCTGGCAGGAACTGGTCGATTCCGGTTGGGA
Organism: Streptomyces sp. NRRL F-5755; assembly: GCF_001279365.1. NCBI lineage: Bacteria > Bacillati > Actinomycetota > Actinomycetes > Kitasatosporales > Streptomycetaceae > Streptomyces > Streptomyces sp. NRRL F-5755. The sequence goes on from NZ_LGCW01000262.1 coordinate 47,310, forward strand.
TTACGGCATCCTGCCGGACGAATCGCTCACTCCCCGCAAGGCGGCGGAGCGGATCGTGCGGATAGGCGAGTTGCGGGCGCCGGCGGCGGAGTCGGCCCACCGGGTCGCGACGTCGGTGGAGCAGGTACTGTACGCACCGCATCCGCACCCCGCGCCCGGCCTCGCCGACGACGTGCGCCGCGTCCGTACCGGCCTGCACGCCGCCGCGTCCCGGCGCCTGCGGCTGCGCGCACTCCTGGCGCCGCGCTCCGCCGCACGGGCCCTGTGGACCCTGTCGTCCCGCTGGTCGGCCTTCCTCGCCCGCTGCGCCACGAGCCCACCGGCCACCGCGGTGCGCAAGGTAGCGGGCGCTCTGCGGCTGTCCCGGGAGCGGACGTAGAGGTACGGCTCTGACGTAGAGATACGGCTCTTACGTCTCTTTCGCGAGCGGACGTCAGGGCGTCAGCGAGCGCGCGTCAGCGTACGGGCGCGCGCGTGGGCGCCCGGCGAACCTGGGCGCGGCTAGAGCGCGGAGCGCGCGGAGGGCGGAGCGCGTGAAGGCGGAGCGGAGGGCGGAAACCAGGAGGTGCGGCCAGGAGGGGACGGCCAGGCTGCGTACCGAGGCAACAGCGGCCTGATAGCGGCGCCCTGGCACGTGGCTCGCACCGCGACCGGCACCGCGACCGGCAACCGCGACCGCACCCCGCCTCGACACCCTCCGCTTTGCTCTCGCGTATGCAAAGAGCGAAGCGAACCGGTGACCGGCCGCCGACCCCGGCCGTCGCGCCCCCGCACACGAGAAGCGGCCGTCCGGATTCCGGACGGCCGCTTCTCCTCAGATTTCGGGCGTGGCAGGGCGAGCAGGAGGTCGGGGAGCCGACGGGCCGGTCAGTGGCCCTGTTCGTCGCGGCGGCGCTGCCACCGGCTCTCGATCCGGTCCATCATCGAGCGGCGCTGCCGGGCCTGGCGCCTGGCCTGAGCGCCACCGGGTCCTGCGCGGCCGCCCGCCGCGGCCTGCTGCTCTCCCGGCTTGGGCGCCTTGCGCCAGCCGGTGACCGCGAGCACCGCGCAGCCGAGCATGACGAGGAAGCCGACCACGCTGATCCAGATCTGCTGGGCGACCATACCGGCCATGAGGAGCGCGATACCTACCAGGAAGCCCGCGACCGCTTGGTAGACCCGTCGCCGGGTGTACGTACGCAGCCCGCTTCCCTCAAGCGCTGTCGCGAACTTCGGATCTTCGGCGTACAGCGCTCGCTCCATTTGCTCGAGCATGCGCTGCTCGTGCTCCGAGAGCGGCACGGAGTCCTCCTACTCGTCGGTCGCGGGGGGCGACCGGGTGCGACCCTTTCAGGATAGGCAGGGAATCGCCCCCGTGAAACCCGCCCCTCTACGCCAATTCACCGCCCGGGCCGCCGAGGCGGTCGGTGGTGCCTGCAGCCTGCATTCCCCACCCGCCGATCCGTCATGCCGGGCGTTGTACCCCCGATCATACGGGGCGAAGCGGCTGATCGGGTGGCCTGTGGCCGACTGCACGCACAGCGTGAGCGGCTCAGGGAAGTCAGCCGCGCTCGGCGAGCACGTGCAGCTGGGTGGCGACCGAGTGGAACGCGGGGTTCTCGGCGGCGGCTGCCTCCAGTTTCAGCAGGGCGTCCATGGCGCCGGGCTCGGTGTCCACGAGGACGCCGGGCACCAGGTCGGCGAAGACCCGTACGCCGTGCACACCGCTGACCTTCAGGCCGGTGTCCGAGACCAGTGCGGTGAGCTGCTCGGCGGTGAAGCGCCGGGGCACCGGGTCCCCGTCACCCCAGCGGCCCGCCGGGTCCGTCAGGGCGTTCCTGGCCTCGGTGAAGTGGCCCGCCAGGGCGCGGGCGAGCACGGCGCCGCCCAGCCCGGCGGCGAGCAGGCTCAGGGTGCCGGCCGGGCGCAGCGCGCCGACCGCGTTGCGTACGCCCTCGGCCGGGTCGTCGACGTACTCCAGCACGCCGTGGCACAGCACGGTGTCGTAGCCGCCGGGCTCGACCACGTCGAACAGGCCGTGGGCGTCGCCCTGCACGGCGCGCACCCGGTCGGCGACGCCCGCTTCGGCGGCCCGCCGCTCCAGGGCGAACAGGGCGTTGGGGCTGGGGTCCACGACCGTGACGCGGTGGCCGAGGCGCGCGACCGGCACGGCGAAGTTGCCGGTACCGCCGCCGGTGTCCAGGACGTCGAGGACGTCCTGCCCGGCGGCCGCGGCCCGGCGCTCCAGGGCCTCTACGAGAACCTCCCAGACCACGGCGGTACGAAGGGATGCGCGCGGGCGCAGCGGGTCAGACACGGCGGGTGGCTCCTCGACGGGGGCATGGAACTGATGGGTACCACCCTAATGGGACGCGAGGGGACGGCCCGGCCTCCCGATACCGGCCGACCGGGCCGGATGCCCCGCTCCCCTTACCCGCCCGTCACCCCGCCCGCTGGGACGGCAGCGTGGGCTGGAGGAGCAGCATCCGTTCGACCAGGCGCAGGAACATCGCCACGTCGCGGATCAGGTCGTCGGCGTCGCGCGGGCCGGCCGCGCCGGCTATGCCCGCCTCGGCGCGGGCGCGGCGCTGGGCGCCGGAGGCGAACAGGGCGCTCCACTCGGCGAGTTCGGGGGCGACCTCGGGCAGCACCTCCCAGGCGCTGCGGATGCGCTGCCTGCGGCGGAGGCTGGTCTCGGGGCGGCCGCGCACGGCGAGGACGGCGGCCGCGGTGCGCAGTGCGGCGAGGTGGGCGGTGGCGTAGCGCTCGTTGGGGGTTTCCAGGTCGCGGGCTTCGTCGATGCCGCGCTGGGCCTGGGCGAGCAGGTCGAGGGCGGCGGGCGGCGCTGCCGCCCGGCGCAGGACGGGGTGGACATCGCCCGGAGGGCCGTACGCCGCGGAGCTGCCCGCGGCCGAACTGGCTGCCATGACGAACCTCCTGTCGTCGCATGACGGTTCGGGGACCGTATGGGGCCATCGTGCGGCACACCACTGACAATCGGCTCTGACCAGCTCTTTCCCTGTGCGGGGCGGGTAATTCGGGGAGATCGCGGCTTTCCCCGGAAAGCGGGCGGACGGCCGGTACCCCCTTGCGGAGACATGACAAGCCTGCGCATACTTTTTTGAACTGACTGGTCAGTTCAGAGGAGGGGATCGTGCACAGCACCCCGCACGGGGCGGCCGTCACCGCCACCGGGCTCGGCGTCCGGGGCCCCCGCGGCTGGGCCTTCAGGGACATCGGCCTGACGGCCGGGCCGGGCTCGCTGATCGCCGTCGAGGGCCCGTCCGGTTCGGGACGCACCTGCCTGCTGCTCGCGCTCACCGGCCGGATGACGCCCTCCGCCGGTACGGCCGAGGTCGCCGGGCTGCCGCTGCCCAAGAAGATGGCGGCGGTACGGGCGGTCACCGCACTGGCCCACGTACCCGGCGTCACGGATCTCGAACCTGCCCTGACGGTGGCCGAGCACCTGCGCGAACGCACCCTGCTCCAGCACCGGTTCGGCGACTCCCTGCGCGCGCTGCTGCGACCGCGCCGGGAGCGTACCGCGTCGGCCCGCGCCCGTACCGACGCGGCCCTGGAGGCGGCCGGTCTGGACGTGCAGGCCCTGCCCAAGGGCGTACGGACGGCCGTACGCGACCTGGAGCGCGCCGAAGCGCTGCGCCTGTCGCTCGCCCTGGCGCTGATCGGGAAGCCACGCCTGCTCGCCGTGGACGACACCGACATGAAGCTCTCCGACGCCGAACGCGCAGGCGTCTGGTCGACGCTGCGCGCCCTGGCGGAGTCCGGGACGACCGTCCTCGCGGTGTGCAGCCAGGCACCCGAGGGCGCGGTCGTGGTGCGTACCGGCGCGCGCGGCGAAGAGAGCGCCGGTCCGATCACCCGGGACGACACGAAGGGAGCGGCGGATGCGCTCGCCGAGGCTGGCCGCGCTTGAGCTGAAGCGGTTCGGGAGGGGCAAGCTGCCGATGGCGGCGCTGATCGCCCTCCTCCTGCTGCCGCTCCTGTACGGCGCGCTCTACCTGTGCTCCTTCTGGGACCCGTACGGGCGCCTGGACAAGATCCCGGTCGCGCTCGTCAACGAGGACACCGGCGCGGAGGTCAAGGGCAGGAAGGTCGCAGCCGGTGACAGCATCGTGGACGGGCTGCGCGACAGCCACACCTTCGACTGGCACCGGGTGAGCGCCCAGGAGGCGGACCGGGGCGTCGAGGACGGCTCGTACTACCTGTCGCTGACCGTTCCCGAGGACTTCAGCAAGCGCATCGCGTCCAGTGGGGGCGACCGTCCGGAAACCGGCGCCCTTCAGGTCCATACGAACGACGCCAACAACTACATCGTCGGGCAGATCTCCCGCACGGTCTTCTCCGAGGTGCGCTCGGCGGCCTCCGCGAAGTCCTCGCGGAGCTTCTACGACAACATCTTCGTCTCCTTCTCGACGCTGCACGACAAGACCCAGGAGGCCGCGAACGGCGCCGGGAAGCTCAAGGACGGCATCGGGCAGGCCCAGGACGGCACCGGAAGGCTCAAGGACGGCCTGGGTACGGCGAAGAACGGCAGCGGCACCCTGGCCGACGGCCTGAAGGACCTCGACGCGGGCGCGGGGCGGCTCTCCACGGGCACCGCCGAACTCGCCCGGGGCGCGACCGCCGCCTCCCGGGGCGCGGACCAGCTGGCCGGCGGTTCCGGGCAGGTCGCCCAGGGCACCCAGCAGCTGGCCGACAAGGTCAACGGGGTGGCGGCGGAGGTGGGCCCGTTCGTCCGGGCGCACGGCAAGGAGATCGGCCGGGTCGCCCGGGTGGTCGCCGACGGCGCCCGGGCCGTACGCGAGAACCTGGACAAGCTGCCGCGCGCCGCCGACGCGGGCGCCAGGCTCTCCCGGGGGATGGCCGACCACCTCGCGGCCTTCTACCGGCAGCGCTGCGGGGACACGGCGCGGCCCGACGCCTCCTGCGCCGAGCTGAAGCAGCTCAAGGAAGAGGCGGCGCGCGCGGCGGCCAAGGCCGAGGAGATCAGCGGCTACGTACACGACCAGAAGAACCTCGACCGTCTCGCCCGCGACCTGGACTCGCTGCACCGCCTGGCGGACGAGCTGGCGCGGCGCGGCCCGCATCTCGGCGCCGACCTGGACGCCGCCGTCAAGAAGATCAACCAGCTCAACGCGGGCGCCCACCAGGTCTCCGCCGGCGCCGGCAAGCTGGCCGCCGGGACCGGGAAGCTGGCGGACGGCGCGGGGCAGGCGGCCGACGGGGCCAGGAAGCTGCACGACGGTGCCGGACGCGCCTCCTCCGGGGCGGACGCTCTCGACCAGGGTGTCGGCAAACTGAAGGACGGCGCGCAGACCCTGTACAGCGGCATGTACAAGCTCTCCGACGGCTCGCAGAAGCTGGCCGGCGGCCTGCACGACGGTGTGCGGCAGATCCCCGACTACGACAAGCACGACCGGGACGCCCGTACGCGTGTCATGTCCGACCCGGTGCAGCTCGCTTCCGAGGCGACGCACCGCGCGCCCAACTACGGCACCGGTTTCGCCCCGTACTTCATCCCGCTCTCCCTCTGGGTCGGCGCGATGGTCGCCTACATGCTGATCCCGCCGCTCAACCGGCGCGCGCTCGCCATGGGCGCGGGCGCCTGGCGGATCGCGGTATCCGGATGGCTGCCGGTCTTCGCCCTCGGGGTGCTCCAGACGGCCGCCCTGATGACCGTGCTGCGCTTCGGGCTCGGCCTGCACATGGAGCGGGCGGCCGGCACGGTCGGGTTCCTGCTGCTGGCCACGGCCTGTTTCGCGGCGATCGTGCAGTGGCTCAACGCCCGGTTCGGGCCGGCCGGCCGCATCCTGGTGCTGGCGCTGCTGATGCTCCAGCTGACGTCGGCGGGCGGTACGTACCCGGTCCAGACCAGCCCCGGCTTCTTCAACGCGATCCACCCGTTCCTGCCGATGACCTACATCGTGGAGGGGCTGCGGCGGCTCATCACGGGCGGCGAGCTGACGCCCGTGTGGCAGGGCAGCGTGGTGCTGCTCGCCTTCACCGCGGCGGCGCTCGCGCTGACCGCCTGGGCGGCGCGCGGGAAGCAGGTCGTACGGCTGAAGGACCTCCACCCGGAGCTGAGCCTGTGAGCGCGCGGGCCGCCGGGGGCGGCACAATCACTCCCATGGACAGCTCCAGCACGCGCCGCCAGGCCACCCGGCGCAAGCTCTTCGAGGCCGCGGTCACGCTCATCGCCGAACAGGGCTTCTCCTCCACGACCGTGGACGAGATCGCCGAGCGGGCGGGGGTCGCGAAGGGCACCGTGTACTACAACTTCGCGAGCAAGAACGAACTCTTCGAGGAGTTGCTGCGGCACGGCATCGAGCTGCTGGCCACCTCCCTCCAGGAGGCCGCGGACGGGGCCGCCGCCCGGGGCGGCACCCGGGTGGACGCGCTGGACGCGATGATCCGCGCCGGGCTGGACTTCATCGCCCGCTACCCGGCGCTGACCCAGCTGTACGTGGCCGAGCTGTGGCGGACCAACCGGGCCTGGCAGTCCACGCTGATGGTGGTGCGGGAACGGGCGATCACGGTGGTGGAGGGCGTGCTCCGGGAGGCGGTGGCGGGCGGCGAGCTGAGCGAGGACATCGACATCCCGCTGACCGCGTCCGCGCTGTTCGGGATGGTGCTGGTGGCGGCGCTGGACTGGCAGTCCTACCAGCCGCACCGGTCGATCGACGATGTGCACGCGTCCCTGTCGCGCCTGTTGCAGGGCCGGGTGAGCGGGCACCCGTAGGCGCGCCGCGCGCATACGGAAGCGGCGGCGGTGGCCGGCATCGTGTGCCGGCCACCGCCGCCGTCGTACTGGCGCGCTGCCCCGGAGCGGATCGTTCCCCCGGCGATCCGTCCAGGACAGCGCTTCCCCCGTGGGGCCCCGCACCCCCGTGCACTCCCTCGTGGAGCCCCCGTGCTCCCCCGTCACGTCCGGGCTGCCGTGCCGTTCCGCCGCCCCGTGTCGGCGGTGCCGGCCCGGCTTCCCTTCCGTGGCCCCCACTCTTCCGTCCGCGCAGGTGGCGGCCCATCCGCGTACCTACTCATCTCGGGGACTGAGTACGGGTACTCAATCCTGAGCACCGGCGCGCAGCGGCTGGTTACGATCTCCTGCGTGTCTGTACTCCCTCTCGTCTTCACCAGCGGCTGGGCCAGCGGCATCAACGCCTACGCCGTTGTCCTGCTGCTCGGCGTGCTCGGGGCGACCGGCGTCGCCGACGAGGTGCCCGAGGCGCTCCAGCGTCCCGATGTGCTGATCGTCGCGGGGGTGCTCTTCCTGTGCGAGGCCGTCGCCGACAAGATCCCGTACGTGGACTCGGTGTGGGACGCCGTGCACACGGTGATCCGGCCGGTGTCCGGCGGTGTCGTGGCGGCGCTGCTGGCCGGCCACGACGGGTCGCTGCCGCAGCTGGCGGCGGGCGCGGTGGGCGGCTCCAGCGCGCTGGTGAGCCACCTGGTGAAGGCGGGCACGCGGATGGCGGTGAACACCTCGCCCGAACCGGCCAGCAACTTCGTGCTGAGCACGCTGGAGGACCTGGGGGTCGCGGGCATCGTCGTCTTCGCGGTGTTCCACCCGGTGGCCGCGGCGATCATCGCCGGGGTGCTGCTGGTCGGCGGGATCCTGCTGGTGGCGTTCCTGTGGTCCCGGGTACGGCGTTTCCTGCGGCGCAGGAGGCAGCGGCGCGAGGAACGGCGGATGGCGGCGGCGCACGGGGCGGGGACGCGCGGGACAGGCACGCCGGTGGGCTGAGCCGGGGCCTGTGGCGTTCCGGCCCAGGTCACGGGCAGGCCCCGGCCGGATTGTCGGTGCCGCCGGATAAAGTCGCAGGCATGGCACGGATTGCGGTGATCGGCGCCGGGATGGGCGCGATGGCGGCCGCCGCCCGGCTGGCCGTCGCGGGCCACCGGGTGGCGGTGTACGAACGTAACGGCACGTACGGCGGCGCGGTGCGCCGCTTCGAGCGCGCGGGCTTCGGCTTCGACACCGGCCCCGGGCTGCTGCACCTCCCCGCCGTCTACCGCGACCTGTTCGTCAAGACCGGCCGCGAGCCGCTGGAGAGCGTGCTGGAGCTGTCCCAGGTCGACCCCGCCGCCCGCCATGTCTTCGCGGATGGCACCGCCGTCTCGCTGCCGAACGCCTCCCGGGCCGGCGTCCTCGCGGCGCTCGACGGCGCGCTGGGCGCGGGCGCCGGTGAGCGCTGGAGCGACTTCCTGGGCCGCGCCCGCGAGGCGTGGGACCGCACCCGCCGGCCGCTGCTGGAGGAGCCGCTGTGGCCCGACTGGCAGGTGCTGGGGCGCGACCCGTATCCGGCGCTGCCGAAGCGCGGCCTGTTCGGGCGGCGCAGGCCCGCGGCGGACGGCACCCTCGCCGAGGTGGCCCGCCGCGAGCTGAAGGACCCCCGGCTGACCGCCCTCCTGGAGAGCTACGCCGTGGCGTACGGCTTCGACCCGCGCACCGCCCCCGCGAGCGCCGCGATCCTGCCGTACATGGAGCAGACTTTCGGAAGTTGGTATCCGCATGGCGGCATCCGGGCGCTGGCGGACGCGCTGTACGAGCGCTGCCTGGCCCGGAAGGTGGAGTTCACCTTCGGCGCCGAGGTCACACGGATCGTCGAGGCGGACGGCCGGGCGGCGGGCGTCGAGCTGCGCGACGGGAGCTGCGCCGAGGCGGACACGGTCGTCGCGGGCATCGCCCCCGACCTGCTGACGGCGCTCCTGAAGGGCCGCGAGCCGTGGGGCGCGGACGACGTACGGCCCGCGGCGGACGAGTGCCCCCGGGCGCCCGGCCGGTTCACGGTCGCGCTCGCGCTGCGCGGCCCCCGCCCGGCGGACGCGGCACACCGCACCGTGGTCCACGCGGCCGATCCCGCCGCGGAGTTGGCGGCCGTCTTCGGCGCGGGTCCGGGCACGCTGTGCGACCGTCCGACGGTGACGGTGCTGCGCCCGGACGACCCGGAGTCCCGGCCCGACGACGACCACGAGGCCGTGACGCTGAGCGCCGCGATCGCACCGTACGGGGACCTGGCCCGGTCCCCCGCCGCTGCCGGGAGCGGCGCACCGGCCGCGTCGGCCGAGCCCCGAAGTGACGCGCACGAGACGGCAGTTGAGGAGACGGCCGCGCTGGCGGCCGCCGCCGACCGGCTGATCGAGGCCGCCGAAGCGGCGATACCCGGGCTGCGGGAGCGGGTGCTGTGGCGGGCCGTGCTGCCGCCCGCCGAAGGCGAGTCGGTGCCGGGCCCGGCGCTGGCCGGTGCCGGGGGCCGCTTCCTGCGCCCCGCCAACCGCACCCGCATACCCGGGCTGTACGCGGTCGGCGGCTGGACGCACCCGGGCGGCGGGCTGGCACATGCCGGGATGTCCGGCGCTCTCGTCGCGGGCCTGATCGTGAACGGGGACGACTGGCGCGGCTCCCAGTGACCCGGAGCGCGCCCGCCCGCTCGCCGGCGCTGCCGCCGCCCGCTCAGTAGCGGTACTGCTGCCCGTCGAAGCCCTGGTTCTGCGGGGGCTGGTAGGGCGGGTACGGCTGCTCGGGGGCGGGCTCGTTGCCGCGCTGCTGGGGGACCCACACCCCGCCGGGCGGCGTCTCGCCGTACGAGGACTGCGGGTCCTGCACGCCGGTGTACTGCTGCCCCGGGTAGCCCGGCGAGCCCCCGAAGGCGTCGGGCTGCTCGTACGGGTCGTACTGCCCGGCGTACTGCTGCGAGCCGAGGTACGGATCGGAGTAGGGCGCCTGCTGGCCCGACCCCTGGGCGTGGGGCTGGTGGGCCTGGCTCTGGTCCTGGCCGGTGCCGTAAGCGCTGTAGTGGTCGGTGTAGGCGTCCTGCCCGCCCTGGGCGGCGGCGCCCCCGTAACCACCGTCGTAGCCGTAGCCGCCCTGGCCGTAGTCCTGGTAGCCGTCGTACGCGGCATAGCCGGGCTGCTGCGGGCGCGCGTCGGAGCTGTATATGCCGTACTGGCCGGTGTCCTCGGGGATCGGCTGGGGCGCGTAGACCTCGGTGGGGTCGGTGCCGGCGTAGCCGTCGTGGGCTCCCGTCCGGGCCGGGAAGCCGTCCTGCGGGGCGAAGGGATCCGTGCCGTCGTACGCGGCCGGGGCGGCATCCGCTCCCCCGGCGCCCGCGCCCTCCATGGCCGGGACGGCTTCCAGGTCGGAGACCTGGAGCGTCGGACCGGCGGCCGCGGCCCGGCCGCCGCCCCGGGCCCGGCGCCGCCGGTTGTCAGCGCGCTTGCCGCTCTCCCCGCGCTTGCCGCTGTCGCCCCGCTTGCCGCGCAGCGCCCAGCCCTCGGAGAAGCCGCTGCGGAAGGAGAGCGTGACGTAGGTCTGCCCGACGGCGAAGGCGATGGCGCCCACCGCTATGACGATCACCGACGGAATGACGACACCGACGACCACGCCGAGGAAGCCGGTGAAGGCCAGCAGCCGCCACCGCAGCCGGGCCTTGTACTGGAGCAGCACTTCGCCGAGGAGCCAGAGCGCGACACAGGCAAATGCGATGTACAGGACCACCAAGCCCATATACGCCCCTCTTCCGCCGCTCCACAGCCGGCGTGGTGCGGCAAACCGCCGTCAGGACTGCTGGTGCAGCCCCAGGTTCTCGTAGATTTCCAGCGTCGCCGTGGAGTGGTTCAGGGTAATGAAGTGCAACCCGGGACTTCCCTCGGCCATCAGGCGCGCGCACAGCTGTGTCGCGTACTCGATGCCAATGGAGCGTACAGCCGCCGGGTCGTCCTTGACGGCGAGGATGCGCTCGGCGAGCTCGGGCGGGAAGGCCGCGTTGCTGAGCTGGGCGAACCGTTCGATCTGGCGGACGTTGGTGACCGGCATGATCTCCGGGATGATGGGCGTCTCGCAACCCGCGGCGGCGACCCGGTCGCGCAGCCGCAGATAGTCCTCGGCGTAGAAGAACATCTGGGTGATGGCGAAGTCCGCGCCGGCCCGGCACTTGTCGACGAAGTGCCGTACGTCGGTGTCCCAGTCCGTCGAGCGGGGGTGCATCTCCGGGAAGGCGGCCACGCCGACGCAGAAGTCGCCGGACTCCTTGATCAGCCGGACCAGTTCGGCGGCGTACAGCACGCCTTCGGGGTGCTGGACCCAGTCGCCCATCGGGTCGCCGGGCGGGTCGCCGCGCAGCGCGAGCATGTTGCGGATGCCGGCGTCGGCGTACTGCCCGATGATGTTGCGCAGCTCGGCCAGCGAGTGGTTGACGGCGGTCAGGTGGGCGACCGGGGTGAGGGTGGTGTCGGTGGCGATCCGCTCGGTGGCGCGCACGGTGCCCTCGCGGGAGGTGCCGCCCGCGCCGTAGGTCACCGAGACGAAGGTCGGCGAGACGGCCTCGATGCGGCGGATGGCGTTCCACAGCGTCCGCTCGCCCTTCTCCGTCTTCGGGGCGGCGAACTCGAACGAATACGACTGCTTGCCGGAAGCGAGCAGGTCGCGCACGGTCCGCGCGCGATCAGTCCTGGTGGAAGCTGTGCCAAGGGCCATACGTGCAGATTATCCACGGGTGCAGCGCACACCAACCAGCTCCGACGAAATGCCCGGATAGCCGCATTCCGGTCCACGCCTTGGACACCGGGCGGCCATCTCACGTCCAGGCGGAGCGCCCCGAACGGCTCATGCTCCGTGGGCGCGCACCCGCTTCGCCAGGGCGGCGGCAGCGGCTCCGGGGTCCTCGGCCTCGGTGATCGCCCGTACGACGACGACCCCGCGGGCGCCCGCCGCCAGCACCTCGTCCAGGTTGTCCGCGTCGATGCCGCCGATCGCGAACCAGGGGCGCTCGGGGCGCCGCGCGGCGGCGTACCGGACGAGGCCGAGCCCGGGGGCGGGGCGGCCGGGCTTGGTCGGGGTGGGCCAGCACGGACCGGTGCAGAAGTAGTCCACGCCGGGCTGGGCCAGCGCGGCGTCCACCTCCGCCTCGGCGTGGGTGGACCGGCCGATCAGGACGTCGTCGCCGAGGATCGCGCGGGCGGCGGGCACCGGCAGGTCGCCCTGCCCCAGGTGCAGCACGTCCGAGCCGATGGCGTGCGCGACGTCGGCGCGGTCGTTGACGGCCAGCAGCTTGCCGTGCCGGCGGCAGGCGTCCGCGAAGACCTCCAGGTGGTCCAGCTCCTCGCCGGCCTCCATGCCCTTGTCGCGCAGCTGCACGATGTCCACACCCGAGCCGAGCACCGCGTCCAGGAACTGCGGCAGGTCGCCCTGGCGCCTGCGGGCGTCCGTGCACAGGTAGAGCCGGGCGTCGGACAGGGCGTCGCGTGCGGTGGTCATCGGGCGGGTCCCCCCAGGTCTGCGGCGTACGGGCCGGGCCTTCCGGCCCGTACGCCCTCGTGGTGCGAAACGGTCGCGGCCGCGGGTGCGGCAGCGACGGCGAACGGCCGCGGACGTGCCCGCGGCCCGGTCAGGCGCTGCTAGACGGCGAGCGCCTGGGCTCGGCGCTTCACCTCCGTACCGCGATTCTCACGCAGGGCCTGGGCGGGGGTGCCGGGCAGTGTCTCGTCGGGGGTGAAGAGCCACTCCAGCATCTCCTCGTCGGCGAAGCCGTCGTCCCGCAGGAGCGTGAGCGTCCCGACGAGTCCCTTGACGACCTTGCCGTCCTTGATGAAGTCGGCCGGCACATGAAGGGCACGGTTCTCGCCACGGCGCACCGCGATCAGCTGGCCCTCCTTCACCAGCTGCCGCACACGCGTCACCTCGACGCCGATCATCTCGGCGATGTCGGGGAGGGTGAGCCAGGCGGGAACGAGTCCATCGATCTTTGCGTCAATCTCGGTCACGGGACAAGCCTGCCACCTCCCACTGACAGCCGGTAGCGGGGCATCGCCATCGGTGCAGGCAGGCACCCGTACGAGACCCCTGCCCGGGCCCGTCGCCGGGCCTCAGACGGCCGCCGACTTCAGCGGTACGGACGCGTCGGCGGCCAGCTGCCGGTCCAGCGCCGCGCCCCGCTCGATGAGCTTGCGGCCCTGCGCCAGGTCGCGCGGCCGGCCCACCGCCAGCAGCGCGACGAGCACGCCGTCGCGCAGCCAGATCACCGACCAGGCCGCGCTCTCCGGGTCGCCGCGCCAGACCGTCTCGTCGGCGCCGGTGTGGTGCCCGGCGTACTGCACGAAGCGGCCGAACTGCTCGGACCAGAAGTACGGGACCGGGTCGTACACCGGGCCCTCGGCCTCGCCGCGGACGAGGGTGGCGGCGACCGTGCGCGGGCCCTGGAGGGCGTTGTCCCAGTGGTGGACGAGCAGGCGGCTGCCGTAGCGGGCGGACGGGAAGGAGGCGCAGTCGCCGACCGCGTACACGTCGGGCAGCGAGGTGCGCAGCCGCTCGTCGGCCAGTACGGAGCGGTCCTCGGGCGACAGTTCGACGCCGGAGCCGGCCAGCCAGGCGGTCGCGGGCCGGGCGCCGATGCCGACCACGACCGCGTCGGCGGCGAGCGTCGCGCCGTCGGCGAGCGTGACCGTGCCCTCGGTGAGGGCGGCGACCCGGGCGTTGGTGCGCAGCTGGGCGCCGCTGTCCTCGTACCAGGCCGCCATCGGGGCGGCGACCTCGGCGGGCAGCGCCCCGGCCAGCGGCCGGTCGGCGGCCTCGACGACGGTGACCCGGCAGCCCGCCTCGCGCGCCGCGGTGGTGAACTCGGCGCCGATCCAGCCCGCGCCGACCACCACGACCTGGCGCTGCTCGGCCAGCACCGGCCGCAGCCGCTCGGCATCGTCGATGGTGCGCAGCACATGGACGTCCGGCAGGCCGTCGCAGCCGGGCAGGGTGACCGGTTCGGCACCGGTCGCGATCACCAGATGGTCGTACTCGACCGGTCCGGCATCGGTCTCGACCACCTTCGAGGCGGGCGCGAGTCCGGTGGCGTGCCGGCCCAGGAGCAGGTCGATGCCGAGCGCCTCGAAGTCCACGTCGAAGGTCGAGCCGTCGGCCTTGCCGAGCAGCACGGCCTTGGACAGCGGCGGGCGGTCGTACGGCCGGTGCGGCTCGTCGCCGAGCACCGTGATCACCCCGCGCCAGCCCTGTTCGCGCAGGGCGACGGCGGTCTGTACACCGGCCAGGCCGGCGCCGACGATGACGACGCGCCGGGCGCGTTCGGCGGCGCGCTCGGCGGGTTCGCCGCCCTGGCGCGCGCGGGCGGGGTCCTGGGGCTGCGTCTGCTCGGTCACCCGATCACTCTAGGACGGCGTGTCGCGCGACCCCGAGCTCCGCGCAACGAGATCTATGACACAACGTCACGGCCGGTCACCCTCAGGTGGCCGCGCGACGCCCCGTGTTCACACCCCGTTCCCCGCCCCCGGTGTTCCCTTACGGCGCGTCGGCGGCCCGTACTAGGGTTGCGGGGAACGCACTCGCGGGAGCCCGGACGCACCGGGCTGAGAGGGAGGCTGCTGCGGCCTCCGACCGTACGAACCTGATCCGGGTCATGCCGGCGAAGGGAGGGGCTGGACGCCCATGCATCCACCTGCACAGCCGTCCGTACGGACCTCGGAGCCCACCTCGGTACCGACGTCCCCTGAGGTACCGGCGTCCCCGGACGTCCTCGTCATCGGCGGCGGCATCATCGGCCTGGTCACGGCCTGGCGGGCGGCCCAGCGCGGGCTGCGCACCGCCGTCGCCGACCCGGCGCCCGGCGGCGGCGCCGCCCAGGTCGCGGCCGGCATGCTGGCCGCCGTCACCGAACTGCACTACGGCGAGCAGACGCTGCTCGGCCTCAACCTCGCCTCCGCCCGCCGCTATCCGGACTTCGCCGCGGAGCTGGCCGAGGCGAGCGGCCGGGACCTCGGCTACCGCCGGTGCGGCACGCTGGCCGTCGCGCTCGACGCCGACGACCGCGCCTATCTGCGCGATCTGCACGCCCTCCAGCGCCGCAGCGGACTGGACTCCGAGTGGCTGAGCGGGCGTGAGTGCCGGCGCCTGGAGCCGATGCTCGCGCCGGGCGTGCGCGGCGGGCTGCGCGTGGACGGGGACCACCAGATCGATCCGCGCCGGCTGGCCGCCGCGCTGCTCGCCGCCTGCGAGCGGGCCGGGGTCGCCTTCCACCGCACCACCGCCGAGCGGCTGACCGTCGAGCGGGGCCGGGCCACCGGCGCGGAGCTGGCCGACGGGAGCCGGATCGCGGCCGGGCAGGTCGTGCTCGCCGCGGGCAGCCGCAGCGGGCGGCTGGCGGGCGTCCCCGAGGAGGTGCTGCCGCCGGTCCGGCCGGTCAAGGGCCAGGTGCTGCGGCTGCGCATGCCCGAGGGGCTGCCCGGCGGCGTACCGTTTCTGTCCCGCACCGTACGGGCCGTGGTGCGCGGCGGCCCGCTCTACCTCGTACCGCGCGAGGACGGCGAGCTGGTCGTCGGCGCCACCACCGAAGAACTCGGCTGGGACACCACCGTCACCGCGGGCGGGGTCTACGAACTGCTGCGGGACGCCCACGAACTGGTGCCCGGCATCACCGAACTGCCGCTGGTCGAGACCCGCGCCGGGCTGCGCCCCGGCTCGCCCGACAACGCGCCGCTGCTCGGCCCGACCGCGCTGCCCGGCCTGCTTCTGGCCACCGGCCACCACCGCAACGGGGTGCTGCTGACGCCCGTCACCGGCGACGTGCTGGCGGCGGCGCTGACCGGCGGCCCGCTGCCGGAGGAGGCCCTGCCGTTCGCCCCGGACCGCTTCACGACGCAGCCGTACGGTGCCCGGCCGGGCGCCGCGCCCATGCCCGCACCCGCCCCTCAGGAGCAGCCCGCATGACCGTCAGCACGTCCATCAGCGTCTCCGTGAACGGCGAGCCCCGCGAGGTCCCCGGCGGGCTCACCCTGGACCGGCTCGTCGCCGGGCTCACCTCGGCCTCCAGCGGCGTGGCCGCCGCCGTCAACGAGACGGTGGTGCCGCGCGGCCAGTGGCCCGCCACCCCGCTCGGCGACGGCGACCGCGTCGAAGTTCTCACCGCAGTCCAGGGAGGCTGATCCGCGGACATGGCCGACGATCTCTTCACCATCGCCGACACCACCTTCGACTCCCGTCTGATCATGGGGACGGGCGGGGCGCCCAGCCTGGACATCCTGGAGCGGGCGCTGCTCGCCTCCGGTACGGAGCTGACGACGGTCGCCATGCGCCGCCTGGATCCGACCGTGCAGGGCTCGGTGCTGTCCGTGCTCCAGCGGCACGGCATCCGCGTCCTGCCGAACACCGCCGGCTGCTTCACCGCCGGCGAGGCGGTGCTGACCGCGCGGCTGGCCCGCGAGGCGCTGGGCACCGACTGGATCAAGGTCGAGGTGGTCGCCGACGAGCGCACGCTGCTGCCCGACCCCATCGAGCTGCTGGACGCCGCCGAGACCCTGGTGGACGACGGCTTCACCGTCCTGCCGTACACCAACGACGACCCGGTGCTCGCCCGCAAGCTGGAGGACGTGGGCTGCGCGGCGATCATGCCGCTGGGCGCCCCCATCGGCTCCGGTCTGGGCATCCGCAACCCGCACAACTTCCAGCTGATCACCGAGCGGGCCGGGGTCCCGGTGATCCTGGACGCGGGCGCGGGCACCGCCTCGGACGCGGCGCTCGCCATGGAGCTGGGCTGTGCCGGGGTGATGCTGGCGACCGCGGTGACCCGCGCGCAGGAGCCCGTCCTGATGGCGGAGGCGATGCGGCACGCGGTCGAGGCCGGCCGCCTGGCGTACCGGGCGGGCCGCATCCCGCGCCGCCACTACGCGGAAGCCTCCTCGCCCACCGAGGGCGTCGCCGTGCTGGACCCGGAGCGGCCCGCCTTCTGAGGCGCGGCGGGCGGCACCCCGTACGGCCGATGGCTTACGACTGCCGCCCGCGCCCGGCGAAACGGACATCCGGCGCGTCCCGCCCCGGCCCGCGGCACCCGCCTGTCACCGTTCGGTCGCAGAAAGGCGCTGGTCGCGGGCGGGGCGTGGGCCATCACCGCGGCGGCTCGTAGACTCCTCTGCCGTGGATACGACCCTTCAGGACCCGCTGGTCGGACAGCTGCTCGACGGCCGGTACCAGGTGCAGGCGCGCATCGCCGCCGGCGGCATGGCCACGGTCTACCGGGCCATGGACACCCGGCTGGACCGGGTGCTCGCCCTGAAGGTGATGCACCCGTCGCTGGCGGCCGACGCCGCGTTCGTCGACCGCTTCATCCGCGAGGCGAAGTCCGTGGCCCGCCTCGACCACCCCAATGTCGTCGGCGTGTACGACCAGGGCACCGACGGAACGTATGTCTACCTGGCCATGGAGTACGTCGCGGGCTGCACGCTGCGCGACGTGCTGCGGGAGCGCGGCGCCCTCCAGCCGCGCGCCGCGCTGGACATCCTGGAACCGATGCTGGCCGCGCTGGGCGCCGCCCACCGGGCCGGGCTGGTGCACCGCGACATGAAGCCGGAGAACGTGCTGATCGGCGACGACGGCCGGGTCAAGGTCGCCGACTTCGGGCTCGTACGGACCGTGGGCACCCACACCACCGCCTCGACCGGCTCCGTCCTGGGCACCGTCTCCTACCTGGCGCCCGAGCAGATCGAGGACGGCAGCGCGGGGCCGCCGGCGGACGTGTACGCCTGCGGTGTGGTGCTCTTCGAGATGCTGACCGGCGGCAAGCCGCACTCGGGCGGCAGCGCGGCGCAGGTCCTCTACCAGCACCTGCACGAGGATGTGCCGCCGCCGTCCACGTACGCGCCGGAGCTGGCGCCGCAGCTCGACGACCTGGTCGCGGCGGCCACCGCGCGCCGCCCCGAGCTGCGTCCGCAGGACGCGGTGACGCTGCTCGCGCAGGCCCGCACGGTCCGCACCGACCTGACCGACGCGCAGCTGGACGCGGTGCCGCCGCAGGCCAAGGAGGCGCCGGAGGGCGGTTCCGCCGCGGGCTCCGAGGACCGTACGAGCGTGCTGCCGCGGGCCGTCGCCGTACAGCCGCCGCTGCCGCTGGAAGAGCCGCAGCCGGGCGGGGAACCGCTGAACCGCACCAGCAGGCTGGAGCTGCCGCAGACGGAACCGGCTTCGGCGGCCGAGCCGACCACCCGGCTGCGGCCGGCCGCCCCGTCCCGGTCCGGGGCGGTGGCCGGGCTGCTGCGGGCCCGGCGCAAGGCCGTCTCCATCGTGGCGGCGGTGCTGCTGGTCCTCGGGGTGGGCGCGGGCGTCTGGTACATCAACTCCGGCCAGTTCACCACCGTCCCGGCCGTCCTGGACATGACGCAGGCGAAGGCGGAGAAGACGCTGCGGGCCGAGGGCCTGGACGTGCAGGTGAAGCACGCCTTCAGCCCGAACGTCGAGCGCGGTCATGTCATGGCCACCACCCCGGAGAACGGCAAGCGCATCCGCGGTACGGGCACGGTCACCATCACCCTGTCCAAGGGCCCGGAGATCGTCCAGGTGCCGGAGCTGGCGGGCACGCCGGTCGCGGACGCCAAGCGCAAGCTGCGTGACCTGGGGCTGACCGTCGGCACGGTGCGCAAGGAGTTCTCCGACGAGGTCGCCAAGGGCTCGGTGATCGGCACCGACCCGGCGGCGGGCAGCAAGCGCCGCCCGGACACCGCCGTCGCGCTGACCGTCAGCCGCGGCACCGCGGTGGACGTGCCGGACGTGACCGGCCGGGACCGGGCGGACGCCGAGGCCACGCTGCGCGGCGCGGGCTTCGATGTGAAGATCGCGGACGGTACGGCGCACTCGCCGCACGAGGCGGGCAAGGTGGCCCGGCAGTCGCCCGGCCAGGGCAGCAAGCAGGGCAAGGGTGACACCGTCACGCTCACGCTCTCCTCGGGCCCGGAGATGGTCGCCGTCCCGGACGTGACGGGCAAGAGCACCGACGAGGCCAAGCGGGCGCTGACCGGCGCGGGCTTCGAGGTCGAGGTCAAGAAGCCGTTCCTGTTCCCGCGGGACAAGGTCGAGAGCCAGTCGGTCGCGGGCGGCGAGCAGGCGGCCAAGGGCAGCAAGATCACCATCCGGCTGGAGAGCGCGCTCTGAGCGCGGGCGCGCGGCGTGTGTCCCCGCGGGTACGGCCGCACCGCGCGCCCACTGTGAGCAAGGACGCCCGCCCGCGCGCCGGGCGGGCGCCGTGCGCCTGGCACCCTTGACGGGTGAGCACTTCCCCCTCCCCGCAGCACGCCCGTGAGCGCAATCCGGTCGGCAGCCATGTGCCGGTGGCCGGCGGCCTGGCCAAGGTCGGCATCCCGTACGCCCGTGACATCGGCGGCGAAGCCGTGCAGGTCTTCGTCGCCAACCCGCGCGGCTGGGCCACTCCGGCCGGTGTCCCGCAGCAGGACGAGGCGTTCCGGGAAGCGTGCGAGCGGGAGGCGATGCCGGCGTATGTGCACGCGCCCTACCTCATCAACTTCGGCTCGCACAACGACGGGACCGTCGAGAAGTCCGTGGTCTCGCTGCGCCACTCGCTGCTGCGCGGCCGGGCGATCGGCGCGCTGGGCGTGGTGGTGCACACCGGCTCGGCGACCGGCGGACGGCCGCGCGCGGAGGCGCTGGCGCAGGTGCGCGAGCGGGTGCGCCCGCTGCTGGACGAGCTGACGCACGACGACGACCCGTGGCTGCTGCTGGAGCCGACGGCGGGGCAGGGCGCGTCGCTGTGCGCGCTGGCCGAGGACCTGGGCCCGTACTTCGACGCGCTGGACCGGCACCCGAAGCTGGGCGTCTGCCTGGACACCTGCCACGCCTTCGCGGCCGGGCACGACATGGCGGCGCCCGGCGGGACGAAGGCACTGCTGGACGAGCTGGTCGACACGGTCGGCGAGGGACGGCTGAAACTGATCCACGCCAACGACTCCAAGGACGTCGTCGGCGCCCACAAGGACCGCCACGAGAACATCGGCTCGGGGCACATCGGGGCCGGCCCGTTCGGCGAGCTGTTCCGGCACCCGGCCACGGCGGGTGTGCCGCTGGTGATCGAGACGCCGGGCGGCAAGGAGGGCCACGCGGCGGACGTGGCGCGCCTGAAGGAGCTGCGCCACCCGGTCTGAGGTGACAGCCTGGGCGTACCGATGCACCAGGCACCCGACGAGCACGAGCACGGCGGGCACGCGGCGTCCGGCTGGGGCGCCGCGGCCCGCGCGACGCTGCACTGCCTGACCGGCTGCGCCCTCGGCGAGATCCTGGGCATGGTCGTCGGTACCGCCCTGAGCTGGCACAACGCCCCGACGATGGTGCTCGCGGTGGTGCTCGCCTTCGTCTTCGGCTACGCCCTCACCCTGCGCGGCGTGCTCCGCTCCGGGCTGGGCCTGCGGACCGCCGTACGGGTCGCGCTGGCCGCCGACACGCTGTCCATCGCGGTCATGGAGCTGATCGACAACGGGGTGATCGCGCTGATCCCCGGGGCGCTGGACGCGGCGCTGTCCGACGCCCTGTTCTGGTGGACGCTGGCCCTGTCGCTGGCCCTGGCGTTCGTCGTGACCACGCCGGTGAACCGGTGGATGATCTCCCGCGGCAAGGGACACGCCGTAGCACATCAGTACCACTGAGCGCGGCCCGGATTCCGGCCGTTCCCGGACCGCCGTCGGGCGGCGCGGCGCGCTACAGCTCGGGCCCGTCCCCCGGCTCCTCCTGGTAGGAGTAGCGCTGCTCGCGCCACGGGTCACCGAGGTTGTGGTAGCCGCGCTCCTCCCAGAAGCCGCGGCGGTCGGCCGTCATGTACTCGATGCCGCGCACCCATTTGGGCCCTTTCCAGGCGTACAGGTGCGGGACGATCAGCCGGACCGGGAAGCCGTGCTCGGCGGTGAGCGGCTCGCCGGAGCGGTGGGTGGCGAACAGGCACTTGGCGTCGGCGAAATCGGCCAGTTTCAGGTTCGAACTGAATCCGTATTCGGCCCACACCATCACATGGGTGACGTCCGGAGCCGGTGGTGCGAGATCGAGGACGGTGCGGGTGGACACGCCGCCCCATTCGGCGCCGAGCATGCTGAACTTGGTGACGCAGTGCATGTCGGCGACCACGGTGGTATAGGGCAGCGCCGAGAATTCCTCGTGCGTCCAGCAGTGCTTGCCGCCGTCCGCGGTGGCGCCGAAAGCCCGGAACTCCCAGCGTTCCGGCCGGAATTTCGGCACCGGGCCGTAATGCGTGACCGGCCATCCCCGTTGCAGTCGCTGCCCCGGAGGCAGCTGAGGATGCTCCGCTTCGCGGCTTTCGGGCTGACCCATGCTCCCCATGGTGTCAGACCCTCGGGGGTGCCGATGACCAGGGCGGCAGCGATTCGGGCAACTCGTACTAAGCGTGCACTTACTGGACGCCCCGCGCGCGACGGTGCAAGGATGCGCGGCACCTGCCAGTACTCGCGTGGAAGGAGCCCGCCGTCATGCAGGGCGACCCCGAGGTCATCGAATTCCTCAACGAGCAGCTGACCGCCGAGCTGACCGCGATCAATCAGTACTTCCTGCACGCGAAGATGCAGGAGAACTTCGGCTGGCACAAGCTGGCCAAGTACACCCGGCACGAGTCGTTCGACGAGATGAAGCACGCGGAGATCCTCACGGACCGCATTCTCTTCCTGGACGGGCTGCCCAATTACCAGCGGCTCTTCCACGTCCGGGTGGGCCAGACGGTCACCGAGATGTTCCAGGCGGACCGGCAGATCGAGGTCGAGGCGATCGACCGGCTCAAGCGGGGCATCGAGCTGATGCGGGCCAAGGGGGACATCACGTCGGCCAATATCTTCGAGAGCATCCTGGCCGACGAGGAGCACCACATCGACTATCTGGACACGCAGCTCGATCTGGTCGAGAAGCTGGGCGAGCCGCTCTACATCGCCCAGGTCATCGAGCAGCCGGACAGCTGAGCCGGTCCGGCAAACCGTTCCTGCGGGGCCGGGCGGGGCGCGGCCACCGGCCGGGCCGGCGTCAGGCCGCTTCCGGCAGGGCGCCGGGCGTCGCCTCCGGGACCGCGCCGGGCGTGGTGCCGTAGGTTCCGCGCGCCCCGGCCGCCGGCAGCTCGGGCACCTCGGCGCCCAGCGGTTCCGGCGCGCCCTGGTCGATCAGCTCGCGCCGGGGGCACGCGCCGCGGCCGAGCAGCGCCTGGATGCGGCGTACGCAGCCGCCGCAGTCGGTACCGGCCTTGCAGGCGGAGGCTATCTGGCGCGGGGTGCAGGCGCCGGATTCCGCGTGGTCACGGACCTGCTGCTCCGTGATGCCGAAGCACGAGCAGACGTACACGCGGGTCACCTCCGTCGACCTGTTCCGCGGTGAGGTTACCCTTACCTTACCCGGGACGGAAGAGCGGTAACAACGGCGATGGGGCGCGAATCCTTGTGATCCGCGCCCCATCGGGTGTCCGCAGGGCCCTGCCGGGCCTGCCGGGCTACTGGTCCCGGTACATCTCCGCCACCAGGAACGCCAGGTCGAGCGACTGGCTGCGGTTGAGCCGCGGGTCGCAGGCGGTCTCGTAGCGCTGGTGGAGGTCGTCGACGAAGATCTCGTCGCCGCCGCCGACGCACTCGGTGACATCGTCGCCGGTCAGCTCCACGTGGATGCCGCCAGGGTGCGTACCGAGGCCCTTGTGCACCTCGAAGAAGCCCTTGACCTCGTCCAGCACGTCGTCGAAGCGCCGGGTCTTGTGACCGGAGGCGGCCTCGAAGGTGTTGCCGTGCATCGGGTCGCAGATCCAGGCGACCTTGGCACCGGAGGCGGTGACCTTCTCGACCAGCTCGGGCAGCTTGTCGCGGATCTTGTCCGCGCCCATGCGGGTGATGAAGGTCAGCCGGCCCGGCTCGCGCTCCGGGTCCAGACGCTCGATGAGGGTGAGCGCGTCCTCGGCGGACGTCGTCGGGCCCAGCTTGACGCCGATCGGGTTGCGGATGCGGGAGGCGAACTCGATGTGCGCGCCGTCCAGTTGGCGGGTGCGCTCACCGATCCAGACCATGTGCCCGGACACGTCGTACAGCTTGCCGGTGCGGGAGTCCGTACGGGTCAGCGCGGACTCGTAGTCCAGCACCAGCGCCTCGTGGGAGGAGTAGAACTCCACCGTCTTGAACTCCTCCGGGTCCACCCCGCAGGCGTTCATGAAGTTCAGCGCGCGGTCGATCTCGCGCGCCAGCGCCTCGTAACGCTGCCCGGACGGGGAGGACTTCACGAAGTCCTGGTTCCAGGCGTGCACCTGGCGCAGGTCGGCGTAGCCGCCGGTGGTGAAGGCGCGCACCAGGTTCAGCGTCGCGGCGGAGGCGTGGTACATCCGCTTCAGGCGCTGCGGGTCCGGGATGCGGGCCTCGGCGGTGAACTCGAAGCCGTTGACGGAGTCGCCGCGGTAGGTCGGCAGCGTCACGCCGTCGCGGGTCTCGGTCGGCTTGGAGCGCGGCTTGCTGTACTGACCGGCGATCCGGCCCACCTTGACGACCGGGACCGACCCGGCGTACGTGAGGACCGCGCCCATCTGGAGCAGGGTCTTGAGCTTGTTGCGGATGTGCTCGGCCGAGACGGCGTCGAACGCCTCCGCGCAGTCGCCGCCCTGGAGCAGGAACGCCTCACCCCGGGCGACCGCTCCCAGGCGCTCGCGCAGCTGGTCGCACTCGCCGGCGAAGACGAGCGGCGGATAGGACTCCAGCTCGGCGATCACATCGCGCAGAGCCTCTTGGTCCGGCCATTCGGGCTGCTGCGCCGCGGGCAGGTCTCGCCAGGTGTTGCCACCGGCGTGGATTTCAGCGTTCACGGTCACGCGTCAAACTTTACGGGGTCGGGACAGGGGTCCATCTCGCCGACCGGGATGTGAGACGAAGCTCCCACTGCCGTGGACGCCCGCGCACACGGCAACAGGGGCCGGGCGCGGGCTCTCAGTCCGGTACGCAGTCCTCCGGGGCGCCCCGGGCGATGGCGGCCAGCGCCGTGAGCGCGTACGCCAGCTCGCCGGCGGCCGGGGCGGCGAGGGCGACGCGGACGGCGCCCGGGGCGGGTGCGGCGCCGTGCGCGCCCTCCGGGCCGACGGCGAACGCGGCGCCCGGAGTGACGGCGATGCCGCGCCGGGCGGCGGCCGCGAGGAAGGTCTCGGCGCGCCACGGCGCGGGCAGCTCCCACCAGGCGAAGTAGGCGGCCGGGTCGGCGTGGACACGGAATCCGGCCAGGTGCTCGCGGACCAGGGCCTGCCGGGCGGCGGCGTCCCGGCGCTTGGCCGCAACGATCGTGGCGACCGCGCCGTCGCACAGCCAGCGGACCGTGGCGTTCAGGGCGAAGGCACCGGCCGTCCAGCCGCCGGAGCGCAGGGCCGCGGCGACCCGCTCGGTATACGCGGGCGGCGCCAGCACCAGGCCGACGGTCAGGCCGGGCGACAGGCGCTTGGAGAGGCTGTCGACCAGGAGCGTGCGTTCGGGGACGAGGGCGGCCAGCGGCGGGAGGCCGGCCTGCCGGTCGTCGTCGAGCAGGAAGGACCAGACGGCGTCCTCGACGGCCCACAGGTCCAGCGCACGGAGGGTGCCAGCCAGCTCGGCCCGGCGTTCGGCCGGCATGGTCACGCCGAGCGGGTTGTGCAGCGTCGGCTGGAGGTAGACGGCGTGCAGCGGGGCGCTGCGGTGGGCGGCCCGTACGGCGTCGGGCAGCAGGCCGTACGCGTCGCAGGCCAGCGGTACGAGGGTGACGCCGAGGCGGGCGGCGACCGACTTGACCAGCGGATATGTGAGCGCTTCGACGCCCAGGCGCCCGCCGGGCGGCACCAGCGCGGCGAGGGCGCCCGCGATGGCCTGGCGCCCGTTGCCCGCGAACAGCAGGCCGTCCGGGGCGGGCCGGAAGTCCCCGCGGGCCAGGAGGGCGGCGCAGGCTTCGCGGGCGGCCGGGGAGCCGGTGGCGGGGGCGACGGTCAGGGCCGCGCTCAGTACGTCGGGGCGCAGCAGGGGCGCCAGGCCCTGGGCGAGGAGGGCGGCCTGCTCGGGGACCTCGGGGTAGTTCAGTTCGAGGTTGACGCGGGGGCGGCGGGCCGGGTCGGCGGGCTCGGCCAGCGCGGGTCCGGGGCTGTGCTGCGCGGCGCGTACGTACGTGCCGCGGCCGACCTCGCCGACGGTCAGCCCGCGGCGGGCCAGCTCCCGGTAGACGCGGGTGGCGGTGGAGTTGGCGATGCCGTGGGCGCGGGCGAAGGCGCGCTGGGTGGCGAGCCGGTCGCCGGGGCGCAGCCGTCCGGCGGCGATGTCGGCCGCGACGGCGTCGGCGATGCGCTGGTAGTCCTCCACGGGCCTTCTCCTCAGAACCGCATCATTGCACCGAGAGCAATGATTCCATTGCGCCGAGATCATGCGCCCCCTAGCATCGGACCGTCAACAGGCCAGAGGCCAAGTTCCAGGGAACAGGGGCGAGTTGTGCTGCGTACCGCTGCCGTCAACGGCATCACCCTCACCTACGAGGACACCGGCGAAGCGGACGGCGCGACCGTCCTCCTCGTCCACGGGCACCCCTTCGACCACACGATGTGGGCCCCGCAGACCGCCGCCCTGGCCGCCGCCGGGCATCGCGCGATCGTCCCCGACCTGCGCGGCTACGGCGCTTCCCAGGTCGTGCCGGGCACCACCCGCCTGGAGGTCTTCGCGGCCGACCTCGCCGCGCTCCTGGACCACCTGGGGGTGACGGAGCGGATCGTCCTCGGCGGGCTGTCGATGGGCGGCCAGATCGTCATGGAGTGCGCCCGCCGCTTCCCCCACCGGCTGCGCGCCCTCGTCCTCGCGGACACCTTCGCCCACGCCGAGACGCCCGAGGGCCGCCGGGCCCGCAACGCCATGGCCGACCGGCTGCTGCGCGAGGGCATGGGCGGCTACACGGAAGAAGTCCTCGACAAGATGATCGCGCCGCGCACCATCGCCGCCCGGCCCGCGGTGGCGGATCACGTACGCCGCATGATGCTCGGCACACCGCCCGAGGGCGCCGCCGCCGCGCTCCGGGGCCGCGCCGAACGCCCCGACTACACCGATACGTTGGCCCGCCTCGCCGTCCCGGCCCTGGTGGCCGTCGGCCGCGACGACACGTACACACCGGTCTCCGACGCCGAGTTCCTGCGCGACCGCATCCCGGACGCCCGTCTCACGGTCGTCGAGGACGCCGCCCACCTGCCCAACCTGGAGCAGCCGGACACCTTCGGCGCAGCGCTGACCGCCTTTCTCGCGGCGCTCCCGGAACGCGTCGGGTAGGGTGACCCGCATGTACGCGCAACCGGCAACCATGACCTGGTGGTGGACCGCTCATCCGGCGGCCCACTGATCGCGCGTACGCACCGACATCGCGAAGGCCGCCCGAGGGGCGGCCTTTCTGTTTGTGCGGGCCGTTCCTCCCCTCCTGGAAGGAACCGCCGACATGCCTCGCTCCACCGATGACATCCTGCGGCGTCTGCTGTCCCCCGGCTGCCCGCCGTTCGCCCTGCTGCGCCGCCGCACGCCCGGCCGACCGGCCGCCGACACCGTCGAGGTGCTGGTCGGCGAGGTGACCGAGGTGCCGCGGCTGGCGGACATCCCGCTCGGGGAGGGCGTGCCGGACGGCGGCACGGCGACCGCCGACGCGCTGGCGCTCGTACCGTTCCGGCAGATCCGCGAGCGCGGCTTCGACGTCCGCGACGACGGCACGCCGCTGGCCGTGCTGCGCCCGGACGAGGCGTACGAGCTGCCCCTGGAGGAGGTGCTGGCGCAGTTGCCCGCGCACGAGGTGCGGGTCGAGGACGGTGCCTTCGATGTCTGCGACGACGCGTACGCCGGGATCGTCGAGCGCGTCCTGAAGGACGAGATCGGCACCGGGGAGGGCGCCAACTTCGTCATCCGGCGCACCTTCCAGGGCGAGATCCCGGGTTTCGGCGCGGCCGACGCGCTGGCCCTGTTCCGGCGGCTGCTGGCCGGTGAGCGCGGCGCGTACTGGACGTACGTCGTCCACCGGCCGGGCCTGCGCACGCTGGTCGGCGCCAGCCCCGAGGTGCACGTCCGGATGTCCGGCGGGACGGTCGTGATGAACCCGATCAGCGGCACCTACCGCTACCCGGCCGGCGGCCCCAGCGCGGAACACCTGCTGGAGTTCCTCGGCGACCGCAAGGAGGTGGAGGAGCTGTCCATGGTCGTGGACGAGGAGCTGAAGATGATGTGCACCGTCGGCGACAAGGGCGGCGTGGTGATCGGGCCGCGCCTGAAGGAGATGGCGCACCTCGCGCACACGGAGTACGAGCTGCGCGGGCGCTCCTCGCTGGATGTGCGGGAGGTGCTGAAGGAGACGATGTTCGCGGCGACCGTGGTCGGCTCGCCGGTGCAGAACGCCTGCCGGGTCATCGAGCGCCACGAGGTGGGCGGCCGGGGCTACTACGCCGGGGCGCTCGCGCTGATCGGCCGGGACGCGGGCGGCGCGCAGACGCTGGACTCGCCGATCCTGATCCGTACGGCCGACATCGACGCCCGCGGCGGGCTGCGGGTCGCGGTCGGCGCCACGCTCGTACGGGCCTCCGACCCGCGCGGCGAGGTCGCCGAGACGCACGCCAAGGCCGCCGGGGTGCTCACCGCGCTCGGTGTGCGCCCCGCGCCGGACCGTACCGAGAACGCCGCCGGACGGCCGCGGCTGGCCGACGACCCGCGGGTGCGCGCCGCCCTGGACGCCCGGCGCGCGGACCTCGCCCCCTTCTGGCTGCGGATGCAGAGCAGCGCGCCGACGGCCGCGCTGTCCGGCCATGCGCTGGTGATCGACGCGGAGGACACCTTCACCGCGATGCTGGCGCACCTGCTGCGCACCTCCGGGCTGACGGTGACGGTGCGCCGCTACGACGAGCCGGGGCTGCGGGAAGCCGCGGCGGCCCACGAGGGGCCGGTCGTGCTCGGCCCCGGGCCCGGCGACCCGTCGGACACCGCCGATCCGAAGATGCGCCTGCTGCGCGCGCTGACGGCGGAGCTGGTCCGCGACCACCGGCACGGCCTGCTCGGGGTCTGCCTCGGCCATGAGCTGATCGCCGCCGAGCTGGGCCTGGAGATCGTGCGCAAGGAGGTGCCGTTCCAGGGCGCGCAGGAGCGCATCGACTTCTTCGGCCGCCCGGAGACGGTCGGCTTCTACAACACCTTCACGGCCCGCTGCGACGAGCCGGCGGTGACGGAACTGGCCATGCACCGCGTCGAGCTGAGCCGGGACGCGGCGACCGGCGAGGTGCACGCGCTGCGCGGTCCGGGGTTCGCGGGGGTGCAGTTCCACCCGGAGTCCGTGCTGACCCTGGACGGGGCCGGGATCACCGCGCGGCTGCTGGCCGCTGTCCTGGTGTGACGAGGAAGTTCTCGTTGACGCGGCCGGCCAGGTGGTCCTCGACGTTGCGTACGGTGGCGCCGATGATCTGGCCGACCGCGTCCTCGGTGAAGTACGCCTGGTGCGAGGTGACCAGCACGTTCCCGAAGGTCATCAGGCGGGCGAGGGTGTCGTCGTGGATGA
Source organism: Streptomyces sp. NRRL F-5755 (assembly GCF_001279365.1). Taxonomy (NCBI): domain Bacteria; kingdom Bacillati; phylum Actinomycetota; class Actinomycetes; order Kitasatosporales; family Streptomycetaceae; genus Streptomyces; species Streptomyces sp. NRRL F-5755. The sequence continues at coordinate 75,607 of NZ_LGCW01000262.1, forward strand.
CCTCCAGGGACTTGTCGAAGAAGAAGAGCCCGGCCTCCTCCTCGTAGACGTCCAGGCCGACACCGGCGAGCCGGCCCGCCTTGAGGGTCTCCACGAGCGCCGCGGTGTCCACCAGGCCGCCGCGGCTGGAGTTGACCAGGATCGCGTCGTCCTTCATGGCGGCCAGCGCGGCGGCGTCGATGAGGTGGCGGGTGGACTCCAGCAGCGGCACATGCAGGCTGATCAGGTCCGACTCGGCGAACAGCCGGTCCAGGCCGACGTACTTCATGCCCAGCTCGGCGCAGCGCGGGTTCTCGGCGATGTCCCAGCCCAGCAGGTCCATCCCGAAACCGTGCGCGATACGGGTGAACGCCTCGCCGATCTTGCCGGTGCCGAGCACGCCGGCGGTGCGGCCGTGCAGGTCGCGGCCCATCAGCCCGTCCAGCCGGAAGTCGAAGTTGCGGGTCCGGTTGGCGGCCCGGACGATCCGGCGGTTGACCGCCATGGCCAGGCCCCAGGCGAACTCCGCGACGGAGTACGGCGAGTAGGAGGAGACCCGGCCGACGGTCACGCCGAGGTCGGCCGCGGCCTCCAGATCGATGTTGTTGTAGCCGGTGGAGCGCTGGGCGATCATCTTCGTGCCGCCGGCGGCCAGCTCCTGGATCACCTCGGCGCACAGGTCCGCGTTGACGCTGACGCTGACCACCTCGTAGCCCGCGGCGATGGGGGCGGTGTCGCGGTTGAGGAAGACGTCGAGACAGCGGACCTGGTGGCGGCCGGCGAAGGCCCTGACCAGCAGCGGCCGCTCGTCCGCCTGCACGCCGAATGCGATGATCTCCACGGTGTCTCCCGACGTTGCCGGTCACTCGGTCCGGTCACCGGCGCGCCCGTCACGCCACTCCGCGCGCATTTCGGGCATATGCGGTGACACGGCCGAATATACGGCGCCGGGCCCGGCCGGGCCGTCCAGGTGCCGGGCGCGGCGGCATCCGGCACCGCGACGAGGCGTCCGTACCGGTGGAAGGCCCGCTCAGCCGAAGAACACCCCGGCTTCCGCGTACAGCTTCGGATCGACGGTCTTGAGCTTCGCGGTGGCCTCCGCCAGCGGCACCCGCACGATGTCGGTGCCGCGCAGCGCCACCATCTTCCCGAAGTCGCCGTCGCGCACCGCGTCGATCGCGTGCAGACCGAAGCGGGTGGCCAGCCAGCGGTCGAAGGCGCTGGGCGTGCCGCCGCGCTGGGTGTGGCCGAGCACCGTCGTACGGGCCTCCTTGCCCGTACGCTCCTCGATCTCCTTGGCCAGCCACTCGCCCACACCGGTCAGGCGCACATGCCCGAAGGAGTCCTTGGTGCCGTGCTTGAGGACCAGGTCGCCGTCCTTGGGCATGGCGCCCTCGGCGACCACCACGATCGGCGCGTAGCGCACCTTGAAGCGGGACTCGATCCAGCCGCAGACCTGGTCCACGTCGAAGCGCTGCTCGGGGATGAGGATGACGTTGGCGCCGCCGGCCAGCCCGGAGTGCAGCGCGATCCAGCCCGCGTGCCGGCCCATCACCTCGACGACCAGGACGCGCATGTGCGACTCGGCGGTGGTGTGCAGCCGGTCGATGGCCTCGGTGGCGACGCCGACGGCGGTGTCGAAGCCGAAGGTGTAGTCGGTGGCGGACAGGTCGTTGTCGATGGTCTTGGGCACGCCGACGCAGGGGATGCCGTATTCGCCGGAGAGCCGGGCCGCGACGCCGAGGGTGTCCTCGCCGCCGATCGTGATCAGCGCCTCGACCTCCTCCTTGGCGAGGGTCTCCCGGATCCGGCGGATGCCGTCCTCGTGCTTGAGGGGGTTGGTCCGCGAGGAGCCGAGGACCGTGCCGCCGCGGGGCAGGATGCCGCGTACGGCGGGGATGTCGAGCGGTACCGCGTCGCCCTCCAGCGGCCCGCGCCAGCCGTCCCGGAAGCCGACGAAGCCGTAGCCGTACTCCTGGACGCCCTTGCGCACCACGCCCCGGATGACCGCGTTCAGACCGGGGCAGTCACCGCCGCCGGTCAGTACTCCGACCCGCATCGCTTCATCACCTTCATCCCGTCAGGGGCCGCGCACCCGCCGGTGGCCGCGCGCGGCCGTGCTGTGCCGACGCCGGTCACGCTAACGGCGCGGGGCGTCACCCAGGGATGGGGCGGAAGGCGAATTCCCCGCGAATGCCGGGGAGTTGGCGCGATGCGTTCACTCGTACGAGCGGATGGCACAGGGCGCGTACGGCGTCCCGCGCGCCGCACGGACGGCATCGCGCCCCGGGCGGCGCGGGCTCACGCCTCGTCCAGGCCGCGTTCTATCGCGTACCGCACCAGCTCGACGCGGTTGTGCAGCTGGAGCTTGCCCAGGGTGTTCTGCACGTGGTTCTGGACCGTGCGGTGCGAGATGACCAGCCGCTCGGCGATCTGCTTGTACGACAGGCCCTTGGCGACCAGGCGCAGCACCTCGGTCTCCCGCTCGGTCAGCCGGGGCGCGCCCGGCTCGTCCTCGGCGGCCGGTGCGGGCTCGGTCGCCAGCCGGCGGTACTCCCCCAGGACCAGTCCGGCCAGGCCCGGCGTGAACACCGGGTCGCCCGCCGCCGTACGCCGCACCGCGTCCAGCAGCTCTTCCGTGCTGGCCGACTTGAGCAGATAGCCCGTCGCGCCGGACTTGACGGCCTCCAGCACATCGGCGTGCTCGCCGCTGGCGGAGAGCACCAGCACCCGCAGCGCCGGGTTGGCGCCGACCAGCTCCCGGCAGACCTCGACGCCGGGCAGGCCCGGCAGGTTCAGGTCCAGCACCAGGACGTCGGGCGCCGCGGCCTGCGCGCGGCGCACCGCCTGCGGCCCGTCCCCGGCGGTGGCCACCACCTCGAACCCGGCCTCGGCCAGGTCGCGGGCGACCGCGTCCCGCCACATCGGGTGGTCGTCGACCACCATCACCTTCAGGCTTGCGGCCTCGCTCATGCCGTGCTCCTCCCCCGCTTCCCGCCCCCGGGCACCACACCGGCCTTGGGGACCTTCAACTCCACTTCCGTGCCCTGGCCGGGGACCGAGATCCAGTCGGCGCTGCCGCCCAGGTCGCGCAGCCGGCCGCGGATCGACAGGGCGACCCCGAGGCGGCCCTCGCGCTCGGCGTCCGCGAGCCGCCCCTCGGGGATGCCCGGGCCGTCGTCCCGCACCGTCACGATCACCTCGTCCGGCTCGTCCTCCACCAGGATCCACGCCTGTGCCGTGGCACCCGCGTGCACCCGCACATTGTCCAACGCGGCACTGACAGCGGCGGCCAGCTCCGCCGCGGCGGCGGCCGGGAGCACCACGGGCGCGCCGGGCTCGGAGAAGGTGACGCGCGCCCCGGCGTGCGGCGCCAGCAGGGCCCGTACGTCACAGGGGCCCGCGTCGGAGGCGCCCTCGGCGCACGGCACCGGTGCGGCCAGTGCCTCCTGCGGGGTGCGGACCGCATCGTCCGCGGCGCCGGAGACCTCCGGGCGCGACGGCGGGACCAGCCCGCTGGAGACCAGCGTGCGCAGCGCGATCTCCTGCTCGCCCGCCATCCGGCCCAGCTCGGCCGCCTCGCCGCCGATCGCGGCGCCGCGCCGCTGCACCATGGCCAGGACCTGCAGGACGCTGTCGTGGATGTCCCGGGCCAGCCGCTCCCGCTCGCGGGTGGCGGCCTCGATCTGGAGCGCGCGGGCGAGGGTGCGCTCACTGGCGCGGGCCACCTCGACCACGTAACCGATCGCGACACTGGCCACCCACACGAGCACCACGTTGTGGATGGTGTCGCGGGCCGGCTCCTGGCGCTCGACCAGGTTGACCACGGCGACCAGCGCGGAGGCCACCGCGGCCCAGCGCCAGCCGCCCTTGATCGCGAAGCCGAGCACCGCGCCCGCCGTCCAGATGGAGGGCAGGGTCGCCGCGCCGTCCATGATCCGCTCATGGCTGTCCGCCACCAGGGTGAGCAGGATGCCGCCGAGCGCGAAGGACAGGTCGCCGATGAGGAAGGCGCGGGTGCAGCGCTCCGCCGAGGTCGTACGGCGCCAGGTGAAGGCCATCCACACGGTCAGCGCCGTCATGTAGGCGGCGGCGACGAGGGGGTGGGCGTACTTCTTGTACGAGACCACGAACAGGACCAGGACGTAGACCAGGGTCAGGACGCGGTACCCGGTCAGCGCCCGCCACAGCGGGAGCTCCACGGACATCCGGACCGGCCGGCCCGGCCGACCCGTGCCCCGGCCCGCCGCCCCGCCGGCCGCGGACCGTATCTCTGCCTCTGCCATTTCGCCCCCACCCCTGTGCCGGGGCGCGACTACGCCCCGGATCCGGTCCGGCCCTGCTGCCCCTTGCCGGTCTTGGCCGCCTTTTCGGCCTTCTCGGCCTTCTCGGCCTCGGCCTTCTTCTTGGCGGCCTCCGCGATCTGCCGCTTGGCGGCGGTCGCGTAGATGTCCACGTACTCCTGGCCCGACAGCTTCATGATCTCGTACATGACCTCGTCGGTCACCGAGCGCAGGATGAAGCGGTCCCCCTCCATGCCGTGGTACCGGCTGAAGTCCAGCGGCTTGCCGATACGGATGCCCGGCCTGATCATCTTCGGCATGACCTTGCCGGGCGGCTGCACCTTCTCGGTGTCGATCATCGCGACGGGGATGACCGGGGCGCCGGTGGCCAGCGCCACCCGGGCCAGGCCGCCCGGCTTGCCGCGGTAGAGGCGGCCGTCCGGCGAGCGGGTGCCCTCCGGGTAGATGCCGAACAGCTCACCGCGCTCCAGCACCTCGATACCGCTCTTGATCGCCGCCTCGCCCGCGCCGCGCGCGCCCGAGCGGTCCACCGGCAGCTGGCCGACCCCCTTGAAGAAGGCGGCGGTCAGCTTGCCCTTGACGCCCGGCGTGGTGAAGTACTCGGCCTTGGCGATGAAGGTGACCTTCCGGTCGAGCACCGCGGGCAGGAAGAAGGAGTCCGAGAAGGACAGGTGGTTGCTCGCCAGGATCGCGGGTCCCGTCGCGGGGATGTTCTCCAGGCCCTCCACCCAGGGACGGAAAGCCAGCTTCAACGTCCCGCCGACGGAAAACTTCATTGCGCCGTAGATCAACCCACTGCCTCCTGTGTCTGACGCAAAGACCTTAACCTGCCCCGACGCCCCCCTCTCCTCGAAGGTCCGCTCCGCCGGCGGTGAACGGGCCCCGCCGCGTACGGCCCGGGGCGCCTCCCGGCGACGGCCGGGGCACGGGGTGCCTTTGGACCTATCCGCCCGGCGCCGCTCCGCGTACGCTTCCAGTAACCCGCACAAACCGTTGCCGCCCGGCCCCTGACCGATCGGAGTTCCCCGGTGCCGCTGCTTCCCGGAGCCGAGCCGTTCCGCCGCGACTGCGGCCCGACCGGCGTCCTCGTCTGCCACGGATTCACCGGCTCCCCGCAGTCCGTGCGTCCCTGGGCGGAGTATCTCGCCGACCGCGGCCTGACGGTCTCGCTGCCGCTGCTGCCGGGACACGGCACCCGCTGGCAGGACATGCAGCTCACGACCTGGCAGGACTGGTACGCCGAGGTCGACCGCGAGCTGCGGTCGCTGACCGAGCGCTGCGAGCGGGTCTTCGTGTGCGGCCTGTCGATGGGCGGCGCGCTGGCGCTGCGGCTGGCCGCCCAGCACGGCCCCGCCGTCAGCGGCCTGGTCCTGGTCAACCCCGGCAACAAGGTGCACGACGCGGCCGCCCCGCTGCTGCCGGTGCTGCGGCACCTGGTGCGCACGACCAAGGGCGTGGCGGACGACATCGCCAAGCCCGGCGCCCATGAGCTGGGCTACACCCGGGTGCCGCTGCACGCCGCGCACTCGCTGCGCCGTTTCTTCCAGGTCGTCGACGCCGAACTGCCCCGGGTGACCCAGCCGTTGCTGGTGCTGACCAGCCCGCAGGACCACGTCGTGCGGCCCGCCGACTCCGAGCGCATCCTGAGCCGGGTGTCGTCCACGGACGTACGGCAGACGCTGCTGGAGCGCAGCTACCACGTCGCCACGCTCGACCACGACGCCGAGCGGATCTTCCAGGAGACCTACGACTTCATCGCCCGCCTGGCGCCGAGCGTGCGCGGGGGCGTGGAGAGTGAGGAGACGGCCCCCAGTGGTGGAGCGTAGCCCCCGCGACCCCCGCGACCCGCTGGACGAGGAAGCCGCCTGGGCCGAGATAGTGGCCGGGTACGGCGAGGCGCCCGCCTTCCCGGACGAGGACGGGCCGGTCTCCAGCACGGGCCGCGGCGGCGCCGTTGGCCCGTCCGGCGACCGTGCTCCCGGCGACCGCGCTTCCGGTACGGGCACGGACCGCGCGGACCGCGGCCGTACGGACGAGGACCGCCCGGACAGTACGGCGCGCGCCGACGGGAAGCCGCCCGAGAAGGCGGGCCCGGGGCGTGCGGACGGGGACGACGGCGGCCTGACGGTCGAGGAGCGGTCGCGCAGCGAGCCCTCCCCCGGCGCGCCCGGCCGGCCCGGCGGCGACTCCGTCGGCAGCTTCGTGGTCTTCGCGCCCGGCGTCGGGCCGCGCGACTGGTCGGCGAAGGAAGCGTCCGACGACGACTTCGACGACTCGGACGAGGGCCACTTCGAGCCGCCCGAGCCGCCCCCGCTGCCCAAGGCCGACGTGACGGCGAAGTTCGCCTGGATCGCGGTGCTCGGCGGGCCGCTGCTGCTGGTGCTCATGGTGCTGTTGCAGCAGCCCGTCACCTGGTGGATCACCCTGCTGGGCATCGGCGGCTTCCTGGGCGGCTTCGCCACGCTCGTGGCCCGGATGAAGCACGACGACGAGTACGAAGACGACCTGCCGGGCGGCGGCGCGGTCGTCTGACCGCGCCCGCACCGCCGTCCCGCCTTCCTTCGGGCGGTTTACCCCGGTCCGCCGGGTGTCCTGACCGCCGGTGACCCTCCGACCGGAGATGATCACGCCGAGTGTCCGGCCGTGTCTCCGGGAGGCCCCCATGCGTCATCCGCTCGCGTCGTCATGCCCACGTCCGCGCCGTCGCACCCGGGTGGCCGCGGCCGCCGCCACCGCCGCCGCGGTCACCGGGCTGCTGGCCACCGCCCCGGCGGCGGCCGGCCCGCCGCGGGCGCGGCAGCCCGCCGGGCCGGGGGCCGTGGTCTCCCTCGGCGACTCCTACATCTCCGGCGAGGCCGGACGCTGGGCGGGCAACTCCGACGCCAACCCGGCCAACCACCCCCGTATCGACGCGCTCGGCCCGACCGCGTACTACGACAACGCGCGCCGTACCGCCGAGCGGGTCCCGAAGTGCCACCGCTCGCGCTCCGCCGAGATCCACCTCGGGCTGCCCGGCACCGAGAGCGAGAATCTGGCCTGCTCCGGAGCCCGTACCGACTCCTTCCTCGCGCCGAGGGGCGTCGCCAAGCCGGGGCTGGACTTCTCGGACGCGGCGGGCGTGCCGGGCCAGGCGAAGCAGCTGGAGGAGTACGCCCGTGACCACCCCGTGCGGATGGTCGCGGTGTCGGTCGGCGGGAATGACTTCCGCTTCGCCGACGTGGTGCAGTCCTGCGTGCTGGCTTACCTGAGCCCGCTGCCGAAGGCGTGCAGCCAGGACGCGGCCAACCGGGCCCGGTTCACCGACCGGGCGGTCGAGCAGCGGGCGGGCGACATCGCGGCCGGTCTGCAGAACGTACGGCGGGCGATGCAGCGGGCGGGCCACGACCCCGACGAGTACGACGTGATCGTGCAGAACTACCCGGCGCCCATCCCGCACGGCCGCGACTTCCGCTACCCGGCGCCGCTGGGCGCGCGCCAGACACTGGGCGGCTGCGCGTTCAACGACCGGGACGCCGACTGGGCGGTGGACAGCGTGCTGCCCGCGGTCAGCCGCGCGGTCGAACGGGGCATCGACAGGAGCGGGCTGACCAACGTCCGCTTCCTCGACCTGACGCACAGCTTCGACGGGCACCGCCTGTGCGAGCGGGGCGTCGGGCTGGTCGATCCGGCGCGCGGCACGGTGAGCCGGTGGACCGATCCGGGGGCGTCGGACAAGACGGAGTGGATCAGCTGGGTACGGACGATCAGCGCGGTGCTGCCGCCGTTCCAGGTGCAGGAGGCGCTGCACCCCAACTACTGGGGCCAGTTGGCGCTGCGCAACTGCCTGCGGCAGGCGTACGCCTTCACCGGCACCGACAAGGCCCCCAAGAGCCGGCTCACCTGCACCGGCGGCGGTCCGGGCCGCAACGAGCGCGGCGAACCGCGGATGCGGCTGACCTGAGGGGTTACGCGGCGGCCGGGACCCGGATGGCGGCCAGCACCGGCAGGTGGTCGGTCGCCGCGAGGAGATCGCCGTGGCTGACGCCCGGCAGATCGCGCGGCACACCGCAGCCCAGCACCTCGACGCCCTCGGTGGTGAACACCGCGTCGATGCGCTGGTGCGGGTCGTGGGGTGTGGAGGTGAACTCCCCGCCCCACGGCGCCGCCGCCCAGGCATCGGTGAGCGAGCCCGCCAGCCGCCGGAAGGCACGCCCGTCCGGCCGGTCGTTCAGGTCACCGGCCGCGACGGCGTACGGGGTGTCCAGCGCGCGCAGCCGCTCCAGCAGCAGGCCCGCCTGGTCGTGGCGCTCGGCCGCCTGGAGGCTGAGGTGGCAGCTGAGCAGGCCGAGCCGGGCGCCCCCGACCCGTACCACCGCGGTCGCGAAACCGCGCTGGTGCAGGCCGGGGGTGCGGGGCAGCAGCACGTCCTCCGTGCGCTCCACGTGGGCGCGCAGCGAGGACAGGATCATCGGGCCGGCCGCGGTGGCGCCGCCCGTCACATGCACCAGGTCCGTGGCGCGGCAGAGCTTCGCCACGCTCTTGCGCCAGCGGAAGAAGCGCGGCGCCTCCTGCACGAACACGACGTCCGGGGCGCAGGCCCGGATCACCCGGGCCAGCGCCGCGCGGTCGTCGCGCAGCGAGCGGACGTTGTAGCTCAGCACGCGGAGCACGGCCGAGCTCCGCTTCGCTCCGCCTCCGCTCGATGCAAAGTCCTCGGAAGCGGAGCCCGGCTCGGTGCGGGAGGCGGGCAGTGCGGCCGGCACCGCGGGTCAGCCCTGGCGCGCCAGGTCGGCGGCGCCGACGAGACCGGCCTTGCCGCCGAGCTGGGCGGCGAGCACCTGGGCGTGCGGGCGCCACTGGTTGCCGACCAGCCAGCGCCGGAAGGACTTGCGGATCGGGTCGAGGACCAGTTCGCCCTCGTCCGAGACGCCGCCGCCGACGATGAAGGCGGACGGGTCGAAGAGCGAGGCCAGGTCGGCCAGGCCGGCGCCGGCCCAGCGGGCCAGCTCGCGGAAGGAGTCGATGGCGACCGGGTCGCCCTGGCGGGCGGCCTCGCTGATGTGCCGGCCCTCGATGCCCTCGGAGGTGCCGTCGCCCATGGAGAGCAGCACCTTGGCGTTCTCGGGGGTGGCGAAGGCGCGCTGGCGGGCGTAGCGCAGCAGGGCGCGGCCGGAGGCGTACTGCTCCCAGCAGCCCTGGCTGCCGCAGCCGCACAGCAGGCCGTCCGGTACGACGCGGATGTGGCCGAACTCGGCGGCGACGCCGAACCGGCCGCGGCGCAGCTTGTTGCCGATGATGATGCCGCCGCCCAGGCCGGTGCCCAGGGTGATGCAGATGACGTCGCTGTGGCCCTGTCCCGCGCCGAAGCGGTACTCGCCCCAGGCCGCCGCATTGGCGTCGTTCTCGACGACGACGGGCAGGCCGACACGCTGTTCGACCTTGTCCTTCAGCGGCTCGTGGCGCCAGTCGATGTTCGGTGCGAACAGGACGGTGGCCCGCTTCTCGTCCACGTAGCCGGCCGCTCCGATGCCGACGGCCTCGACCTGGTGGTCGGCGCTGATGGTGCGGACCGCGTCGGCGATGGCCTCCGTCAGCTCGTCGGTGGCCTGCGGGGTCGGCACCTTGCACGTTTCGAGGATCGTGCCCTCTTCGTCGACCACGCCGGCCGCGATCTTCGTGCCGCCGATGTCGACGCCGATGGTGAGTCCCATGTGTCCCTCAGTTATTGGTCGTACCCCGCCGCGTCCAACGGTACCGGAGTGAGGGGCGCCACCCGCGCCCTCCCGACCAAGAGGGACCGTCCGCCACTTTCAGTCGAGGTCGATCCGCTCGGTGCCGGCCGGGCCGTCGTCGTCCCGGCGGGGGCCGTCCGGGGTGTCGCGCTTGTCGCGGAGATCACGGACGTTGCCGCCGTCGCGGCCCGTCTCCGGGCCGGCGGCGTCGCGCGGGTCGGCCGCCGCGGCCTCGTCGGCGGCCTCGCGGGTCCAGCGGCTCTCGCTGTTCTGGACGGCGGAGCGGTAGGCGGCCAGCAGCTCGGAGCCGGCGGCGGCGAGGTGGTCGAAGACCTCCGGGTTGCGCTCGACGACCGGCTCCACGACGGCCTTGGCCTGCCGGAACAGCTGCTGTACGGCGCCCTGCGCGGCCATTCCGGCGAGCGCGCCCGGCAGCTGGATGCCGGCGAGCTTGTCCGTGACGGCCTCGGCGAGGCGGCGCAGTTCCTCGGCGGCGCTGCCGGGCGGCGGGCCGTACTGCGCACGGCGGCGGGCCTTCTCGGCGGCCAGGTCCTCGGCGCAGGCCGTCTCCCAGGCATCGGCGTCGAACCGGTCCGTACGGTCGGCGGGGCGCTCGGTGGCATCGCTCATGGCGGACTCCTGCGGCGAGGCGGTTCGGCCGCCGCGCGGCGCGGCGGGTTCGAGGCGGTGCTGCTTCTCCCGACGTTACCCGAACGGCGGTGTGCCGTTCACAGACCGCGGGGCCAGAGGGCGGGGTCGGGGGTGAAACGGATGTGCAGCGCGCCGTCGCGCAGCCCCGCCCCGGAGACCGAGCAGCGGCGCAGCGCGGAGGGCAGGGTCCGTATCCGCCGGAAGCGGCCGGCCGTCACGATCACCTCGTCGCCGCGCCGCAGCAGCCCGAGCCCGTCGCGTTCGGCGCCCGGCAGCGGCACCCGCCACACCAGCAGGCCGTCCGACGCGAGGCGGTCCTCCACGGTCCAGGGGTCCGCGGCGTCGCCGGGCGCGGCCGGTTCCCCGGTCGCGCCGCTGATCAGCGCGTCCAGTTCCTCGACGCCCTCGGGGTCGCGGCCCAGGTGCGGCACCTCGACGACCGGCGCTTCGGGGAACTCCTCGCGCAGCGCCTTGAGCGCGCTCTGCTGCTGTCCGGAGAGCCCGGCCAGGAAGGGGTCGGACGAGCCGGTGGGCAGCAGCCGGTTGGCGACGACGGCGTCGGTGCGGTGTCCGTACAGGGCGAGGCCGGAGCGCACCTCGCGCAGGTCGGCGACGGCGCCGGGGCCCGCGTCGGTGACGATCCGCACGGTCGTGCCGGGGTGGTCGATGACGGCCTGTACGGCGGCGAGTTCGTGCTCCCAGCGCTCGGCGGCCTCGTACAGCTTCTGCGTGGGCAGCTGCACGCCCGCCAGCTGGGCGAGCACCGGCCGCAGCGCGCGGGCGGCCTGGCGCTCGGGCGGCAGCAGGCGGCGGAGGTAGCGTCGGGCCTGCTCGGGCAGGGCGAGCAGGGCGACGGTGTCGGCGGCGGGCGGCATGTCGACGACGACCGTGCCGGGCCCGTCGGGCTCCCCGCCCGCCTGGTGGGCCGCGCGCAGCTCGTGGAGCAGGGCGAACGCCTCGGCGCCGGGGAGTTCGGTCAGTTCGTCCTCGTCCAGGGGCGCCGCGCCGAGCAGGTCGAGGGCGGCTTCCGCGCGCTCCTGGAAGGCCAGCGCCTCGCGGCGGAAGTGGTCACCGGCGTCGACGCAGCGGACGTGCAGGCCGGGGGCGACGGGCACCGGGCCGTCACCGGGGCGGACGGACCGGATGCCCAGGGCGCGTTCCGCCGCGCCGCCGCGGGCGGTGAGCAGCAGGACGCGCTCGCCGCGCCGGGCACCGGCCAGGGCGGTCGCGGCGGCGATGGTGGTGCGGCCGGCGCCGCCGGGGCCGGTGACGAGGACGGTGCGCATGGTCAGAGGCTCTTGGCCGCACCGTCGGCCGGGGCGGCGGGGCCGCTCTCGACGCGCTTCTTCAGCCCGTCCAGCGCGCGGTCGATGATGACCTTCTCCGCCTTGCGCTTGATCATGCCGAGCATCGGGATCTTGACGTCCACGGTCAGCTGATACGTCACTTCGGTGTGCGCCCCTCCGGCCAGCGGAACCAGCCGGTAGGAGCCGTCGAGGGTGCGCAGCATCTGCGACTTCACCAGCGACCAGCTGACCTCGTGGTCGCTGATCCAGTTGTACGCGAGGGTGTGGTCGTCCTTGATCGCGCCGGCGTCCAGCAGCAGCCGGACCTGCTCGGCGCGGCCCTGCTCGTCCTTGCTGAGGATCTCGGCTTCCTTGACCTCGCCGGTCCAGTCCGGATAGCGGGCAAAGTCGGCGATCACTCCCATCACCTCGGCGGGTGCCGCCTCGATCGTGATGCTAGAGCTGGTGTGTTCGGCCATCGCCGTGACTCCTCCATGCCGATTCGTGCCGGTCCGCCAGACGCGTATCCCTGCTGCTGAAGGCTACCGCGCGGGGGAAGCGCCCCGGACAGGCTCCCCGCTGGTCCCGGCCGTCCCCGGAGAAGGTCCCGGGAAGGCCGTCACCACTCCATGACGTACGGCGTTCCCGTCGCGTTGAAGTGCCCGACGTTCACGCACTCGGTGGCGCCGACGCGTACCCGCGGGGCCAGCGGCTGGTGCACGTGGCCGAACAGCGCGTAGCGGGGGCGGGTGCGGCGGATCGCGTCCAGGAGGGCGGCGCTGCCGCGCTCGAAGCGCCGGGCGACGACGTCGTAGCACAGCTCGGGGACGTCCGGCGGGATGTGGGTGCACAGCACGTCCACCTCGCCGACGGCCTCGATCTTGGCGGCGTACTCCTCGTCGCTGATCTCGTACGGGGTCTTCATCGGTGTCGTCAGTCCGCCGCCGACGAATCCGAAGACCCGGCCGCCGATCTCCACCCGCTCGCCGTCCAGGACGGTGGTGCCGGGCCGCGCGTACTCGGGCCACAGGTGGGGGAGGTCCACGTTGCCGTACGTGGCGTACGTCCGGTCCGGGAACGCGGCGAACAGTTCGGCGTACTGCCGGCGGACGGCTTCCTCGATGACGGCCATCCGGCCGCCGCCCTCGCGTTCGATGTCGCCCCACAGCCGCCGGCCCAGCGCGCGTGCTTCCTCGAAGCGGCGGGCGGTACGCAGTTCGACCAGCCGGTGGGCGTTCTCGACGCCGAAGAGGTCGGGGAAGATGCCGCGCGAGTGGTCGGCGTAGTCGAGGAAGAGGACGAGGTCGCCCAGGCAGACCAGGGCGTCGGCCCCGTCGCCCGCCCTGGCGAGGTCCGTTCCGTTGCCGTGTACGTCGCTGACCACATGCACTCGCATGGCGTCACCCTAGATCGAACGGCGTACCGCCGGGAGAGGGGTCCGACCTGCGGTTACTTCCCGGTCACCGAAAGCCTGGTCTACTCTGCGCTGAGCAGTCCCCAGGCGTGTCCCACGGCGCGGCACACCGCTGTGACGCATCGAACATCTGGGCGTACACCCCTATGCCAACAGCGATACCGGTGGGTAACGTCCGGGCAGTCCAACACCCCCCCTGCCTGATCATGGACCGCAGCCGGCCGGCACACAGCGTCGTGACGCCGGCGCCAATGAGGAGCAGCAGTCTTGCGCGAGTTCAGCCTTCCGGCCCTGTACGAGGTCCCCGCGGACGGCAATCTGACGGATCTGATCCGCCGCAATGCCGCGCAGCACCCCGATGTCGCCGTCCTGGGCCGCAAGGTCGACGGGCGGTACGAGGACGTCACGGCCACCGAGTTCCTCGCCGAGGTGCGGGCCGTCGCCAAGGGCCTGATGGCCACCGGGATCGAGCCCGGCGACCGGATCGGCCTGATGTCGCGCACCCGCTACGAGTGGACGCTGCTGGACTTCGCCATCTGGAGCGCGGGCGCGGTCACCGTCCCCGTCTACGAGACCAGCTCCGCCGAGCAGGTGCAGTGGATCCTCGGCGACTCCGGCGCGGTGGCCTGCCTGGTGGAGACGCCCGCGCAGGAGGCCGCCGTCGAGTCCGTACGGGACCGGCTGCCCGCGCTGGAGAACATCTGGCAGATCGAGCGGGACGCGATCGCCCGGCTGCGCGCGGCCGGCGAAGGGATCACCGACGCGGAGGTGGACGAGCGCAGCGCCGCCGCCGACGCGGACTCCCCCGCCACCATCGTCTACACCTCCGGCACCACCGGCCGCCCCAAGGGCTGTGTGCTCACCCACCGCAGCTTCTTCGCCGAGTGCGGCAACGTCGTCGAACGCCTCAAGCCGCTCTTCCGCACCGGCCACTCCTCGGTGCTCCTCTTCCTCCCGGTGGCGCACGTCTTCGGGCGGCTGGTGCAGGTGGCCTCGGTCATGGCGCCCATAAAGCTCGGCCACGCGCCCGACATCAAGAACCTCACCGACGACCTCGCCGCCTTCCGCCCCACGCTGATCCTCGGCGTCCCCCGGGTCTTCGAGAAGGTCTACAACTCGGCGCGGGCCAAGGCGCAGGCCGAGGGCAAGGGCAAGATCTTCGACCGGGCCGCCGAGACGGCCATCGCCTACAGCCGCGCGCTGGACACCCCGGCCGGGCCCGGCCTCGGCCTGAAGCTCCGGCACAAGCTCTTCGACAAGCTGGTCTTCGGCAAGCTGCGCGCGGTGCTCGGCGGCCGGGCCACCCACGCCATCTCCGGCGGCGCGCCGCTGGGCGAGCGGCTGGGCCACTTCTACCGGGGCATCGGCTTCACCGCCCTGGAGGGCTACGGCCTGACGGAGTCCTGCGCGGCCACCGCCTTCAACCCGTGGGACCGGCAGAAGATCGGCACGGTCGGCCAGCCGCTGCCCGGCTCGGTGGTCCGCATCGCCGACGACGGCGAGGTGCTGCTGCACGGCGAGCACCTGTTCACCGAGTACTGGAACAACGAGGCCGCGACCAAGGAAGCGCTGTCCGACGGCTGGTTCCACACCGGTGACATCGGCACCCTGGACGAGGACGGCTACCTCGCGATCACCGGCCGCAAGAAGGAGATCCTGGTGACGGCGGGCGGCAAGAACGTCGCACCGGCCGTCATCGAGGACCGTATCCGCGCGCACGCGCTGATCGCCGAGTGCATGGTGGTCGGCGACGGCCGCCCGTTCGTCGGCGCGCTGGTCACCCTCGACGAGGAGTTCCTGCCGCGCTGGGCGGCGGAGAACGGCCGCCCGGCCGGGCAGAGCGTCACCGAGCTGAGCCGGGACCCGGAGCTGCTGGCCGCGGTGCAGCGGGCGGTGGACGACGGCAACGCGGCGGTCTCCAAGGCCGAGTCGGTGCGCAAGTTCCGCATCCTGCCGACGCAGTTCACCGAGGAGTCCGGGCATGTGACGCCGTCGCTGAAGCTGAAGCGCAACGTGGTGGCGAAGGACTTCGCCGAGGAGATCGAGGCGATCTACCGCCCGTAGCGGGCGGGGTGACGCTGCGACGAAGGCCGGGCGGCTGGTTCCTCCAGTCCGCCCGGCCTTCGCCCATACCGCCGTTGTACGCCGCTTACAGAAGCTCCTTCAGCCGCTCCGCCAGCAGGTCCCAGCGCCACTTCTCCTCCACCCAGGCCCGGCCGCGCTCGCCCATGCGGCGGCGCGCTTCCGGGTCCTTCAGGAGGGCGATGACGCGCTCGGCCGCGACCGTCGGGGAGCCGCCCGGGACGACGTACCCCGTCTCGCCGTCCAGCACCGCGTCCGGCGCGCCGCCGGAGTCGCCCGCGACGACCGGGAGTCCGGTGGCGGACGCCTCCAGGTAGACGATGCCCAGGCCCTCGACGTCCAGCCCGCCGCGCCGGGTGCGGCACGGCATCGCGAAGACGTCCCCGGCGCCGTAGTGGGCGGGCAGTTCCTCCCACGGGACGGAGCCGGTGAAGCGCACCGAGTCCGCGACGCCCTTCTCGACGGCGAGGGCGTGCAGCTGCTTCTCGTACGGGCCGCCGCCGACGATGAGCAGCACCGCGTCCGGCACTTCGGCCAGGATGCGCGGCATCGCCTCGATCAGGGTGTCCTGCCCCTTGCGCGGCACGAGCCGGGAGACGCAGACGACGACCGGCCGCTCGGCGAGCCCGAGGCGGGCCCGTACCTCGTCGCCGCCCGAGCCGGGGTGGAACGTCTTCTCGTCCACGCCGGGCGGCAGTTGGACCATGCGGCCGGCGGCGGCCGGCGTCAGCGCGGCGGCGATCCGCGAGCGGGTGTACTCACCGAGGTAGGTGATCGTGTCGGTGCCCTCGCCGATCCGCCGCAGCAACTGGCGGGAGGCGGGCAGCTGCGCCCAGCCCGCCTCGTGCCCGTGGGTGGTGGCCACGATCCGGCGCGCGCCCGCCCGGCGCAGCGCCGGAGCCATCAGGCCGAGCGGCGCCGCGGCGCCGAACCACACCGAGGAGCAGCCATGGCGGCGCAGCAGGGCGGTGGCGGTGCGGGTCACCCGGGGCGTCGGCAGCAGCATCGTCGTACGGTCCCGTACGACCGGGAAGGGCTGCTCGGCGTCGAAGCGGGCGGTGGCGGCGACGCCCTCCTTGCTCCGCTTCCAGGTGGAGGCGTAGACCACGACCCGGTCCGGGTCCAGGCGCAGCGCCATGCTGTGCAGGAATGCCTGGATGCCGCCGGGGCGGGGCGGGAAGTCGTTCGTGACGATCAGCGTCTTGTCCATTGCCCTCGCACAGTACCGGGTCGCCGGACACGGCCGGTGCGGACGGCCCCGGCGCGGACGGGTCTCGTCTACGGTCGTGCCAGGCCGTCGTGCGCGCGTGCGGACGCGGGCGGCAAAACGATGGCGGACGACGGAGGACGGAGGACGGCGGACGAGGTGCCGATGACCAGGGCCGGCAGCCGGCCCTTGTGGGACGCCGCGCGTGTCCTGGCGCCGCCGGTGGCGGTGTGGGCCGCGACCCGGGCGGTGCTCCTGCTGTGCGTGTTCAAGGTGCTGGTGCTGCCGGGGCCGGACGTGACCAGCGACATCACGGGCATCTACCACGGCTGGTCCGAGGTCCTGAAGTCCGGCAGCTTCCCGCAGGACGACGTGACCTGGCAGTATCCGCCGGCCGCCGCGCTCGCCGTGCTCTCCCCCGGCCTGCTGCCCTTCCTGGACTACGCCTCGGCCTTCTTCCTGCTGGCCTGTGCCGCCGACGCGACCGCCTTCGCGCTGTTCCTGTACGCGGGCCGGCGGCCGGGCAGACGTCTCACCGGCGTCTGGGTGTGGACCGCGGGCGTCGCCCTGCTCGGCCCGACCGCGTACTCCCGGTACGACCTGATGGTCACGGCCGTGGCCGTCGCCGCGCTGTTCGCCGCCGCCAGCCGGCCGCGCCTCTCCGGCGCGCTGGTGGCCTTAGGCGCGCTGCTGAAGGTCTGGCCGGTGCTGCTGCTGACCGGCGCTCCCCTGCGGGGCCTCCGGGCCCGCAAGTTGTGGGGCGCGGCGGCCGTCGGCGCGCTGGCGCTCACGCTGCTGCTCGTCGCGTGGGCCCCTGGCGGGCTGGCGTTCCTCACTTTCCAGCGCGATCGGGGTACGGAAGTGGAGTCGCTGGGCGCGCTCGTCTTCCACCTGGCCCGGCAGTTCGGCTGGGACGGCGAGGTGCTGCTGCATTACGGCTCGGTGGAGTTCGTCGGCCCGTACGTACCGCTGGTCAGCTTCCTGGCGCTGGTCCTGACCGCGGCGGCCTTCGGCTGGCTGCTGCTGTGGCGGCTGCGCGCGCGGGAATTCACCTCCGCCACGCTCGCCGACGCCGCCTTCACCGCCGTCCTCCTCTTCGTCACCACCAGCCGGGTCATCAGCCCGCAGTACATGATCTGGCTGGTCGGTACGGCAGCCGTGTGCATGACGCTGCGGGCGAGCCGGATGGCACTGCCCGCCTCCCTGGTGCTGCCGGCGGCCGGGGCGACGCTGCTGGAATTCCCCGTCTGGTTCGCGGACGTGGTGACCAGTCAGGCGCCCGGCGTCGTCATGCTGACCGTACGCAACGGCCTGCTGGTGGCCGCCTCGCTGACCGCCTGCCGCAGGCTGTGGCGCTCTACGGTCACCGGGCCACGGCGGCAGCGCGCGGGCGGCGCCCGTCGGCGGACCGCCGGGACGGGGCACGGACCGGACGCCGAACCGGAGCCCGGAACCCGGCGCGGGGCCGATGCCGAGCCGGAGCCCGGCACCGTCGCCACCTCCCGTACGGAGGAGGCGGCCGCCCCGGCGCCCGTGCCGGCCGTCAGCCCAGCTGCTCGGCCACGTACGCCCGCCACCGCCGGGTGAACTCCGCCGGGCCGACGCCCAGCTGGTCCCGCATCGCCCGCCCGGCGCTCTCCGTCCCGCCGTGCCCCGCCGCCCGGTAGAACGCGCCGAGCTTCCGCTCGCCCCACCTGTCGGCGATCATGCGGCAGGCCAGCCAGCCGCCCTCGTACGCGCGGGCCAGCTGCCGCGCGCTGCGGCTGAAGCGGAAGTCGCCGTCGGCCGGGAGCCGGGACGGCGGCGCGCCCTTGGCGACCGCGTGGGCCAGTTCGGGGGCGGTGGTGGCGGCCGGGCGCCCGCCGCCGCGGTAGGCGGCCCAGTCGGCGAAGCCCTCGGAGAGCCACATCGGGGTGTCGGACGTGGTGGCCGTACGCGTCGCGACATGGGTGGCCTCGTGCGTCAGCACGATCTGCCGGCCGGCCGCGGACAGTTCGCCGTACGCCTCCGGGTTGACGACGACCCGGTCGGCGGGGGCCGCCGGGCCCGACTCGCCGGTCGTCACGGCCGCTATGCCCCGGTAGCCCGACGGATCGGTGGCGTTCAGCAGCTCCGCCATCCGCTCCAGCGACTGCGGCGCCTCGACCACCACCCGCCCGGCCCACTTCCCCGGCCACGCCTTGCCGACGGCGGGCACCGCCGCGTCCGTACGCTCGGCCAGCTCGCGCAGCGCCGCGGTGCCGCGCCCGACCCCGAGGACCAGGCTGTAGCGCCCCCGGACCACCTCGACCGGCCCCTGGTCCCACAGCCGGCGCGCGCTGCGCCGCCCGCTCGGCGCGCCGTCCGAGTCCGAGCTGATCCGCCACCGGCCGCCGCGGTCGGTGAGGGTCAGGTACTGGACGGCGGTGACCGGCGCGGTGTCGTACCCGGTGAGCCGGTAGCGCAGCCGCACCTCGGCCGCGACCCGCCGCCCGTCCGCGCCGACGACCGCGGGCAGCCCGAACGCGTCGGTCCGCACCAGCTCGTACGACCAGGCGGCCAGCGGCACCCGCGCGAGGTTGGCGAACATCCGCCGCTGCTCGGAGCGGTACCCGGCCGCGCGGGGGTCGACCGAGGCGAGGAAGGCCCCGGCGTCCCGGTTCCGTACGGCCGCGGCGCGCTGGTCCAGCATGCGCTGGATGCCCGGCGGGGCGGCCTGCGCGCCGGCCGGGTCGTCGCAGCCGGTGAGGAGCGCCAGCAGTGCCAGCGGCAGGGCCGCGCACAGTGCCGCCCTGATCCCCCGGACCGCCCGCCGCCGTACCTGATGACCTGCCACGCGGCTGATCGTAAGCACCGTCCCGGAGCGCGGACAGGGGTCAGGGGCGGGTTACGGACGAGATCGGCATCATGCCGACGGGGTCGGACCGCACCCGCGCGCCCGGATACGGCGCGTGCACCACCTGTCCGTTGCCCACATACATGGCGACATGACTGGCATCGTCCCGGTAGATGACCAGGTCTCCCGGCTGGGCCTGGCTGACCTGAACCTGCCGTCCCGCGCCGCGCTGGGCTTGCGAGGTGCGCGGGATGCCGACTCCGGCGCGCGCGTAGGCCCACTGCATCAGCCCGGAGCAGTCGAACGCGGACGGGCCGGAGCGCCCCCACGCGTACGGCGCGCCGATCGCCGCGCGCACCGCCTGGACGGCGGCCCCGGCGCGGCCCGAGGGGTGCGCCGCCCCGGACGGGGCGGGCAGCGACCGCCCGACGCCGCGGTTCGCCCGGTCGTAGGCCGCCCGGTCGGCGCCGGTCAGGGCGTTCAGCAGGTGCTGCGCCGCGGCCAGTTTGCGCTCGATGTCCTTCTTGTGGCTCGCCACCTCGCGCCGGCTCGCCTCCAGGTCCGTCAGCTTGCCGGCTGCCGCCCGGCGCTCCAGCTCCAGCCCGCGCTGGGCGCCCTGGAGTTCGCGCAGCTGCCCGGCCTGGTTGCCGTGGACGCGGTCGAGGACGGACGCCTTGTCGAGGTAGGTCGACGGGTCCTCGGACAGCATCAGCTTCAGGGCCGGGTCCAGGCCGCCCGAGCGGTACTGGGCGGAGGCGACGGCGCCGAGCCGGGCGCGCAGCCGGTTGACGCGCTCCTGGCCGCGGGCCACCCGGTCCTGGAGGGCGGTGACTTCGCCCCGTAGCTTCCGGGTCCGTTCGGAGGCCCCGTTGAACTCCTCGGTGACCTTCTCGGCCTGCTCGTAGAGAGCGTCGACGCGCGAGGTGACCTCGGCGGGCGCCGGAGCCGGGGCGGCGCCCGCCCCGCCCGCCGACAGGGCCGCGGCCGCGGTGACCGCGGCGGCCGACAGGACGGTGATCCTGGTCGCACCGGCCAGGCCGGACTGTGAGACACGGCGGTGGGACACCACGAAAGCCGCACTCCCTTCCGTGCAGCCGCTGCCGCCCGGACGGACGGTCGATGACCGGCGACTGCGAGGGCAGACAGTAACGGCGCCGGTGGCCCGTATCCAAAGACCCGCAACGCGCCCTGCCGGTACGCAAAAAGCCGCCCCGCCGGTGACTGCGCAGGTCACCGGCGGGGCGTGAAGTCAGCGGCGGCCACCGCAATTCGCCCGATCGGGCGGCAGCGGCGGCCGGTCCGCGTCAGACGCGGACGCCGAACTGGAAGGGCATGTTGTTGATCGACTCGTAGCGCACGGACGCGCCCGGCTTCGGCGCGTGCAGCACCTGGCCGTTGCCCGCGTACAGGCCGATGTGGTGCAGGTCGCCGTAGAAGAGCACCAGGTCGCCCGGCTTGAGGGCGCTCTGCGAGCTGATGCGGGTACCGGCGTTGGCCTGCGCCTGCGAGGTGCGCGGCAGCGACTGGCCGGCCTGCTGGTAGGCCCAGGAGGTCAGGCCCGAGCAGTCGAAGGAGGACGGACCGGTGGCGCCCCACACGTAGGGCGAGCCGATCTTGGAGGCGGCGGCGGACAGCGCCGCGGCGCCACGGCCGGAGGCCGGTGTGTCGTTGCCCAGGTCGGGGCGCTCGTTGCCGCGGCTGGAGCGGTTCTTCTGCTGCTCCTCCTTCTGGAGCGCTTCCTTCTCCTTGGCGGTGAGGGTGTTCAGCAGCTCCTGCGCCTTGGCGAGCTTGCCCTTGATCTCGTCCTTCTTCTCACCCAGCGCCTTGCGGGTTTCCGAGAGGTCCTGGATCTTGGACGCGGCCTCCGCGCGCTCCTGCGCGAGCTGCCGCTGCTTGTCCGCGATGGTCTTCAGCTGCTCGGCCTGCTTGCCGCTCAGCTGGTTGAGCGTGGCGGCCTTTTCGAGGTAGGTGTCCGGGTCGCCGGACAGGAACAGCTGCACGGACGGGTCTATGCTGCCGCTGCGGTACTGGCCGGAGGCGACCGAACCGAGGCCCTTGCGGAGCTGGTTCAGCTCTCCCTGGCCGCGGGCGACCTTGTCCTGGAGGCTGTCCACCTCCTTCTGCAGCTTCTCCTGGTCCTCCTTGGCCCCGTTGTACTTCTCGGTGGCCTGCTCCGCCTGCTCGTAGAGCTTGTCGACCTCGGACTTGACGTCTTCCTTCTTCGGCTTCGGGTCGGCATGGGCGGCCTGGGACGAGAGGGCGACGGCCGCGGCCGCGGTCGCGGTGAGCACAGTGACACGCGTGCGGCTCGGCTGCTTGGGTCGACGGTGGGACGCCACGGAGGCGAGCTCCTTCTTCCTTCAGCCGCCTACCGGGAGTGGGGGGTAGCTGGACCCCGGCTCCGCGCCAACGCCGCGGATCTGGCGGTTCCTTCACTGTTCATCCCGGATGGATGATCAACTGCATGAAGGGTCGAGGCATGACCTTAGTAACCGAGTTGTGATCGCTTCAAATCCTCACCGGAAAAAACTCCCGGATGCTCCTCATCCTTTACCAACATCACACAGGCAGTAGCGGTCACTTGACACTCAGGCACGAACGGCAGGCATGAGATGCCTCATTGATGGGTACACCTTTACCTCCGTCCCGCGCGCCGCACCGGCCTCGAACCCCCCGGCGGCACTTCCCGGAACCTACCTCCCGCACCACCCCGGCTGTCCCGCGTTCCGGACAAGTCGTACGCATAGTACGGATCGCACGAATCGCACGAACGGACCGTACGACCCGCAGCCCACGGTGGTTCAGGTGCGGGCGAGCCGCTTGAGCAGCAGGGCGGAAGCCACCGGCCGCGCCCCCGCCTTGGCGACGCCGTCGGCCACCTCGCGGTCCGTGGAGACCACCACCACCGGGCGGCCGGGCGGCTCGGCCCGTACGAGCTGGCGGATCAGCTCATCGGCCGTCACACCCGGCTTGCTGAACAGGACCCGCACCCCGCGCGGCGGCGCGAGCAGCACCGGCGCGGCCAGCTCGGCGCCGTCGAAGACACACGTCATCTCCGCGCCCGTCTGCGCCGCCAGCACCGCCAGGCCCCCCAGCAGCCGCAGCCGCTGCTTGTCCAACGGCATCGTGGGATAGCCGGTCTTGGTGACGTTGTAGCCGTCCACCACCAGGTGGGCCTGCGGCAGCGCCAGCAGTTGGTCGAGCAGCGCGGGGTCGGTCTCCGACAGCGCGCGCGTGGCGATGTCCTTCGGCGTCATCTTCCCCGGCGCCACGGCGTCGACGGTGTCGGCCGGGTGTGTGTCGGCGGGCGGCAGCGCCAGTTCGCGGCGCAGGCCCTGGGCCGCATCCAGCACGGTGTCCAGCAGCAGCCGCAGCCGCATGTCCTCGACGCTGCGGCCCTCCCGCGTGGCGCGGCGGCTGGCCTCCAGCGAGCCCTCGGCCTCCGCGATCCGGGCCTTGAGGCGGCGCACCTCACTGTCGGCCGCACTCTTCTCCTGCGCGGCGGCGGCCCGTACGGACTCCGTCTCGGCCACGGCCTTGCGCACCGCCGCCTCACCGCGCTTGACGTCGCTGAGCGCGCTGCGCAGCTTGCGCTGCAACGACTCGTTCTCCTTGCGCAGCGCGTCCAGGTCGCCGCGGACGCGCTCGGCCTCGCTCCGCGCCTCCGCGCGGGCCCGCGCCAGTTCCTCGCGCAGCGCCGCCAGCTCGCGCTCCGCCTCCTCGCCGGCCCGCTCGGCGCGGGCGCGCTGCGCCTCCTCACCGGCCGCCGCGACGAGCTTGACCCAGCCCTCGGGGCGCAGCACATAGGCCGCCGCCGCGACATCGAGCGGGTCGGCGGCGGCGGGCGGGGTGCCGTTGTCCAGCGCCTCGGCCAGCTCCGGCTGGGCCTCGCGCAGCCGGCTCGCGATCCGCTGCCGGAAGACCGCGTCGTTCTCCAGCGCCGCCGCCATCGCGTTGCCCGCGAACTTGGCGCGGCGGCTGGGGGTGAACCGGGCGTACTGCCGCAGCGGCGGCGGAAGTTCGGTGACCGTCAGGCCGCCGAACGCCTCCGCGGTGAGCGCCACGACGCGGCGCCGCACGCCCTCGGGCAACGGACGGTCGAGCACCTCGTCCGCCGCGGCCGCACCGGCCTCGGCATCGCGCTCCGCCCCCGCAGGCCCATCTGGACGCTCCACCACTGCTGCATCGCTCCGATCTCAGGCGCTCGACTCAGGCGCTCGCGCCCGGCCGGTCCACCAGCTCGATCTGGTCGACCGCGTTGCACCAGCGGCAGCGCACGGACTCGATGCTCTCACTGCGCACCTCGCGCTCCTCCACCTTCGCTTCCCCGGCCAGGTCGAAATGGAGGTACTCCACGGCCTCGGACCGGCGGGTCACATCGAAGCGCGTCAGGTTGCCGCACAGCGTGCAGCGCCACCGGGTCCCGTCCGTCGGCAGGGGAACAGCCATGGTGTCGTCCTCTTTCGTCACGCTCGGGCGAGCGGGGCTCGTGCTGTCGTTCGGGGGCTTCCCGCGGTGCGCCGTCGGACTGCGGAAGTACGCGGGGTACTGCCCGTACCCTACGGCCTGATGCCGGTACGGTGCGGGCCCCGGCCGAGAGGCGGGACGCGGCGAGGCGCTCTGTCCCGAATGCCCCCATTGAGCCATGATCACTTCATGACGGCCCCGCCCCTGATCCCCCGGACGCCCCGCGTCCGCTCGGTGCTGACCGTGTTCTCCCGCATGACGAACGTCCTGATCGCCGTGTGCTGTGTCCTCTTCGTCCTCGGCCCCGCCTCCGGCCTCAACGGCATATACGGCACCGGCGACGCCGTCGTCCAGGCCCAGACCGCGTACTTCGAACGGTGGGGCGTCATCCCGCGCGACCTGTGGAGCGGCTCGCCGCGCGCACTGCTCACCCCGCTGACCGCCCTGTTCGTACACGGCAGCTGGCTGCACCTGCTGGGCAACGTGCTCTTCCTGTACGTCTTCGGCGGCATGGCCGAATCCCGGATGGGCCGGCTGCCGTTCACCGTCTTCTACGTCGTGACCGGCTACCTGGCCCTGATGGGCTACGCTGCCGCGCACGCCGCCTCCGGCCAGACCCTGGTCGGCGCCTCGGGGGCGATCTCCGGAGTGCTGGGAGCCTTCCTGTACCTGTTCCCCAGGGCCCGGGTCACCAGTCTCTACCCGTTCCTCTTCTTCCTGCCGCTGCGCTTCCCCGCCTGGATCGTGCTGCTCTTCTGGTTCGTCCTCCAGTGGCTCGCCGCGCAGCGCGACCCCAGCACCCCGGGCGTTGCCTACCTGGCCCATGTCGTGGGCTTCGCCCTGGGCTTCCTCTACGCCTGGGTGCGCTACCGGCCCGCCCCCTGTCCGCCGCGGGACGCCGTCGCGGCCACGGGTAGTGTGGGGTCCGCCGGAACGGCGAAGCAGCAGGCGACCGAGGGAGAGAGCCAGCCGTGATCACTTCGATCGTGCTCATCAAGACCAGTGTGGACCGCATCCCGGAGATCGCGGAGAAGATCGCCGCGCTGGAGGGCGTCAGCGAGGTCTACTCGGTCACCGGTGCGCACGACCTGATCGCGATGGTGCGGGTCGCCCAGCACGACGAGCTGGCGGACGTCATCCCCGGCCGGATCAGCAAGATCCCGGGCGTCGCCTCCACCGAGACGCACATCGCCTTCCGTACGTACTCCCAGCACGACCTGGAAGCGGCCTTCGCCATCGGCCTGGACGCCTGAGAGCCTGGCCGGCGCGGGCGGCTGTGCCCGCCCGCGCCGGCGTCACCCGCGCCGCGGCGCCCGGACAGCGGAGCGCCGCGGCAGGGTGGTCCTGAGGGCTACGCCGCCGTGTCCGGCACGCAGCGCCCGTCCTCGGTGCGGTAGCTCCACCGCGCGCCGTCCGCGACCAGCTCCTTGACGGCCCGTACGAAGCGGTCCACGTGCTCGTCGGGCGTACCGGCGCCGAAGCTCACCCGGATGGCGTTCAGGCTCTTCTCCCCCGGCGCGCCCTCCGGCGCACCGCACTCGCCGGGCGCCTGCGACTCGGCGCCCAGCAGGGTCCGTACGAGCGGGTGCGCGCAGAACAGCCCGTCGCGGACGCCGATTCCGTACTCCGCCGAGAGGGCCGCCGCGAAGTGCGAGCTGTTCCAGCCGCGGACCACGAAGGACAGCACGCCCACCCGCGGCGCGTCGTCCCCGAACAGCGACAGCACGGTCACCTCGGGCACCTCGGCGAGGCCCGCCCGTACCCGCTCGACCAGGTGCTGCTCCCGGGCGACCAGGTTCTCGAACCCCGCCTCGGTGAGGGCCTTGCAGGCGGCGGCGATGGCGTAGGCGCCGATGACGTTGGGCGAACCGGCCTCGTGGCGGGCGGCGGTGGTGTGCCACTCGACGTCCACCCCGCCGTCGGAGCGGCGCGCGACCGTACGGCTGGCGCCGCCGCCCGCGAGGTACGGCTCCGCCTCCTGGAGCCAGTCCGCGCGCCCGGCCAGCACACCGGCGCCGAAGGGCGCGTACAGCTTGTGGCCGGAGAAGGCCACCCAGTCCACATCCAGTTCCGCGATGTCGACCGGGTGGTGCGGGGCGAGCTGGGCGGCGTCCAGCACGATCCGCGCGCCGTGCGCGTGCGCCGCCGCGGCCAGCTCCCGTACGGGCCACAGCTCACCGGTCACATTGGACGCACCCGTCACGCAGACCAGGGCGTTCTTGTACGGCTCGCGCTCCGCGAGCGCCCGCTCCAGGGTGTCCACCGCCTGCCCCGGCGTGCGCGGCGCGTCCAGGTAGGTCACCTCGACGTCCGTGCGCTGCTCCCAGGGCAGCAGCGAGGCGTGGTGCTCGGTCTCGAAGACGAAGACCCGGGTGTCCGCGGGCAGCACCGCGGCCAGCAGATTGAGCGAGTCGGTGGTGGAACGGGTGAAGACCACCTGGTCTCCTTCCCGGACCCCGAGGAACCGGGCCACCTCCGCCCGGCTGTTCTCGAACAGGTCGGTGGACAGCTGCGAGAGGTAGCCCGCGCCGCGGTGCACACTGCCGTAGTACGGGGCGTACGCGGCCACGTCGTCCCAGACGCGCTGGAGCGCGGGGGCGCTGGCGGCGATGTCCAGCGCCGCGTACTCGACCTCGCCGCCGGTGACGAGCGGGACCAGGACGTCGCGACCCAGCACGGGCAGCGGGGCGCAGACGGCGGAAGCGGAATCGGTGGCGGCAGCGGAAACAGGCATGGCGAACTCCCGTGAAGGCAGGGCGACTTCGCTGCGGGGCGCACACGCCTGAGCGGGGCCGGCCGACAGCGGTGAAAGAAGAAAAGGGTGCGGAAAACGGGGCCGGACGGCCCTAACGCATTCGCTGCATCACGAGAGATCTCCCTCAAGGACCAGGATCCCTGGCACGAGGGATCCGCGCTTGCCGCAGACCTCGCTGCCTGCGGCCTGGTCATCACCCGGGGCACCCCGCCACGGACGGAGGGTTGCCGGACAGCGGGCCGGGGCCGTAGTCGCTGTCACTCGTGACCTGCGCAGCATCATGCCACACGAACAGACGCGCGCAAGGCCCGGTCCGCGATCCGGACCGAGCCCTGCGTCACATCACCGCCGGCTCAGGCGTTGCTGGCCGCCACCCACCGCTCCAGGGCCCGGCGGGCCGCGCCGGAGTCGATGGCCTCGGCGGCCCGCTCGATGCCCGCCGCGATCTGCTCGGCCAGCGGCGCCCCGGTCGGCGCCAGCGCCACCAGCGCCGCCGCCGAGTTCAGCAGCACCGCGTCGCGCACCGGCCCGTGCTCGCCGCCCAGCAGGCGGCGCGCCACGTCGGCGTTGTACGAGGCGTCGGCGCCGCGCAGCGCCTCCACGGGCACCAGGTCGATCCCCACGTCCCGCGGGTCGAAGGTCTCCTCCCGTACGGCGCCGTCGCGCACCACCCACACCTTGGAGGTGGCGGTGGTCGTCAGCTCGTCCAGCCCGTCGTCGCCGCGGAAGACCAGCGCGGAGGAGCCGCGCTCGGCCAGCACACCGGCCAGGATCGGGGCCATCCGCGCGTCGGCGACGCCGGTGGCCTGGGCGCGGACCTTCGCCGGGTTGGTCAGCGGGCCCAGCACGTTGAAGGTCGTACGGATGCCCAGCTCGCGCCGTGCGGCGGCGACGTGCCGCAGCGAGGGGTGGAACTTCACCGCGAAGCAGAAGGTGATGCCGGCCTCCGCGGCCACCTCGACGACCCGGCGCGGCGTCAGGTCGAGGTTGACGCCCAGCTTCTCCAGCACGTCGGACGCGCCGCTGGCCGACGAGGCGGCGCGGTTGCCGTGCTTGACGACCTTGGCGCCGGTGCCGGCGACCACGATCGAGGACATGGTGGAGATGTTGACGGTCTTGGCGCCGTCGCCGCCGGTGCCGACGATGTCCACGCTCGGCCCCGGCACCTCGATGAGGTTGGCGTGCGCGTACATCGTCCGTACCAGGCCGGAGATCTCGGCGACGGTCTCGCCCTTGGCGCGCAGCGCCACCGCGAACCCGGCGATCTGCGCGTCGGTGGCCTCGCCGCGCATGATCCGGTCCATCGCCCACGCGGTGTCGTCGGCGCTGAGGTCACGGCCCTGGAGGAGCGCGTCCAGTACGGCCGGCCAGGTGTGGGCCGCCACGCTGTCGCCGCCGTTCGGGGTCGCAACGTTCATGGTCCACACTCCTGGATTCGTGTCCTGCTGATGCGCAAAACCCTATCCGGCGTCCGGGCATGCCGAAGGGCCCCGTCCGATCCTCGAACGGGGCCCTCTGGGTGGCGTACTTACGCGGTGGTACTGCCGTGCGTCACACGGCGGGGATCAGTGGTGGCCGTGGCCGCTGGTGATCTCCTTGTACTCCTCCGGGGTCGGCTTCGGGATGACGTTGTCCTCGCCGTAGTAGCTCTTGGAGAGCTTGGCGCGGAGCTTCGTCGACCGCTTGACCTTCCGCTCGACACCGTTCTCGTCGACCTCCGGGCCGATCTCGAACGGCTTGGGCTGCTCGTGCTGCGTGAGCACGTGCAGCTGCTCCTGGTTGAGCGGCTCGTGCACCTCGATGAACTCACCGTGCGGCAGCCGCTTGATGATGCCGGACTCGCGTCCGTGCAGCACCTTGTCGCGGTCGCGGCGCTGGAGGCCCAGGCAGATCCGCTTGGTGACGATGAAGCCCAGGATCGGGCCCGCGAAGAACGCGATCCGCACGAACCAGGTGATCGAGTTGATCGACAGGTGGAAGTGGGTGGCCCACAGGTCGTTGCCACCGCCGACCAGCATCACCAGGTACGCGATCAGCCAGGCCACACCGAAGCCGGTACGGGTCGGGGCGTTGCGCGGGCGGTCCAGGATGTGGTGCTCGCGCTTGTCGCCGGTGACCCAGGACTCGACGAACGGGTAGACCGCGATCGCCACCAGCACCAGCGGGAAGATCAGGA
This sequence comes from Streptomyces sp. NRRL F-5755, assembly GCF_001279365.1. Taxonomy (NCBI): domain Bacteria; kingdom Bacillati; phylum Actinomycetota; class Actinomycetes; order Kitasatosporales; family Streptomycetaceae; genus Streptomyces; species Streptomyces sp. NRRL F-5755. The sequence goes on from NZ_LGCW01000262.1 coordinate 104,454, forward strand.
TCGGGATCAGCACACCGAAGTTGATGGTGTGGCCCCAGATGTCCCACTCCCAGCCGGGCATCACACGGACCAGACCCTCGGCGAAGCCCATGTACCAGTCGGGCTGGGCGCCGGTGGACACCTGGTCGGGCCGGTAGGGGCCGATGGCCCACACCGGGTTGATGCTGGCGACCGCCGCGATCACCGAGATCACGCCGAAGACCAGGAAGAAGAAGCCTCCGGCCTTGGCCATGTAGACCGGCAGCAGCGGCATGCCGACGACGTTCTTGTTGGTCTTGCCTGCACCCGGGAACTGCGTGTGCTTGTGGTAGAAGACCAGGATCAGGTGCGCCACCAGCAGGCCGAGCATGATGCCCGGCAGGAGCAGCACGTGGATCGTGAAGAACCTCGGGATGATGTCGTGCCCCGGGAACTCCCCGCCGAAGATGAACATCTGCAGGTACGAGCCGATCAGCGGCATCGCCAGGATGACACCCTCGATGAACCGGACGCCGGTGCCGGAGAGCAGGTCGTCCGGCAGCGAGTAGCCGGTGAAGCCGGTGAACATGCCGAGCACCAGCAGCAGGAAGCCGAACAGCCAGTTGACCTCGCGCGGCTTGCGGAAGGCGCCGGTGAAGAACACCCGCATCATGTGCACCATCATGCCGCCCAGGAAGACCAGGGCCGCCCAGTGGTGGATCTGCCGGATGAGCAGACCGCCGCGCACGTCGAAGCTGATGTCCAGCGTCGACTCGAACGCCTGCGTCATCCGGATCCCGTGCATGGGCACGTACGAGCCGTGGTAGGTCACCTCGGCCATGCTCGGGTGGAAGAACAGCGTCAGGTAGACGCCGGTCAGGATGATGATGATGAAGCTGTAGAGGCAGATCTCGCCCAGCATGAAAGACCAGTGGTCCGGGAAGATCTTGCGCATGTTGGACTTGGCGAGGCTGTAGATGCCCAGCCGGCCGTCCGCCCAGTCGGCGATCCGCTCGCCCCGCGGCGCCTGGCCGCGGCGCGTGGTGGTCGCGCTCGTCTCGTTACTCATCCGCGCTCCCAGAAGCTCGGGCCGACGGGCTCCGCGAAGTCGCTTACGGCTTCGAGGAAGCCGTCCTTCACCGTGATGTGCAGCTGCGGCAGGGCGTGTCCGGCGGGGCCGAAGATGACGCGTCCGCCGTCGGACAGGTCAAAGGTCGACTGGTGGCAGGGGCACAGCACGTGGTGCGTCTGCTGCTCGTAGAGGCTGATCGGGCAGCCCACGTGGGTGCAGATCTTCGAGTAGGCGACGATGCCCTCGTGCGACCAGTCCAGTTCCTGCTTGTCCTTGATGTTCTGCGGCTGGATCCGCACGAGCATCAGGGCGTCCTTGGCGATCTTGGTGTTGAACTCCTCGTCGTCCTCCTCCAGGCCCTCGGGCTTGGCGAACGTCAGGGAGCCGACCGCGATGTCCTCGGGACGCAGCGGGAGGTTGGTGGACTGGTTGACCAGGCGGACGCCCTTCTTCCAGCCCGTCGTGCGCAGCTTCTTCTCCGGCAGCGGACCGAGGTCGCGCAGCAGCACGACACCGGACAGCGGCACCACGGCCAGCGCACCGAACATGGTGTTGCGGATCAGCTTGCGGCGGCCGAAGCCGGACTCCTTGGCACCCTGCCGGAAGTCCTCCATGACCTTGGCCTTGACCTCGGGGGCCGCCTCGATCGGGTGCCGGTCGTCGGCGACCTCCTCGTCGGACATCAGCGTGCGGGCCCAGTGGACCGCGCCGGCGCCGATGCAGAAGAGGGCCACACCCAGCGTCAGGCCCAGCGCGAAGTTCAGCGCGCTGACGTGGCCGAACGGCCAGATGTAGACGATCTTGTCGACCGGGAAGATCACGTACGAGGCGATGAAGCCGATCGTCGCCAGCATCGACACCGTGAACAGCAGGGCGACGGTGCGCTCGGAGCGCTTCGCGGCCCGCTCGTCGATGTCCTGGATGCGGTGCTCGTGGGGCGGCAGCCCCGGGTCGGCGAAGGGATTGTCCGCCGTGTCCACCGCGCCGCCGTGAGCCGTGTCCCGCTCACCGGGGAGGTTCTTTTCTGGCACGTCTTCGTGTCGTCCAGTCTCACTCATGACTTCTTGGCCTTCGTAGTCCGGGCTGCGACCCAGATGGCGACCGCGATCAGCGCGCCCAGGCCGGCGATCCAACCGAAGAGGCCCTCGGTGACAGGTCCGAGACCGCCCAGGCCCAGACCACCGGGGCTGGGGGTGTCGTCGCTGTTGACGGCGCCGAGGTAGGACACGATGTCCTTCTTGTTCTGCGGGGACAGCGAGCCGTCACCGAACGAAGGCATGTTCTGCGGGCCGGTCTCCATGGCCTCGTAGATGTGCTTCGGGTCCACGCCCTCGAGCGTCGGTGCGAACTTGCCGTTGGTCAGGGCACCGCCCTTACCGGTGAAGTTGTGGCACTGCGCGCAGTTCGTACGGAACAGCTCACCGCCCTTGGCGATGTCCGCGCCGTCCTTGCTGTACTGGTCCTTGTTCGGCACGTTGGGACCGGCACCCAGCGACGCGACGTACGCGGCGAGCTGGTCGATCTCGGCCTGGCTGTAGATGTTCTTCTTCCGCGGCACCTGGGCGCCGGGCTGCTGCGCCGGCATCCGGCCGGTACCGACCTGGAAGTCGACGGCGGCGGCGCCCACGCCGACCAGGCTCGGGCCGTCGGAGGTGCCCTGACCGCCGGTGCCGTGGCAGCTGGCGCAGCCGACGGCGAAGAGCTTCTTGCCCTCCTTGATGGCAAGAGACTGGGCGGTGTCATCGGCCTGGGCCTTGTCCGCAGGCGCGAACGCGGCGTACAGCCCCCCAGTGACCGCCAGCGCGAAGAGTAGGACGACGAGCGCCGCCAGCGGATGGCGCCGTCGTGCGGAGAGCTTTTTCACGGATTACCCCGGTGTCAGGATCTTCTGCGTCGATGCTTTGGCTATGTCTGTCTGAAGTGCGGTTCCGGTACGGGACCGGTCACCGGATCAGGTAGATCGTGGCGAAGAGGCCGATCCAGACGACATCGACGAAGTGCCAGTAGTAGGACACGACGATGGCCGCGGTGGCCTGTTCGTGGGTGAACCTCTTGGCCGCGTACGTCCTGCCCAGGACCAGCAGGAAGGCGATGAGTCCGCCCGTCACGTGCAGTCCGTGGAAGCCGGTGGTCAGGTAGAACACCGAGCCGTACGGGCTGGACGAGAGCGAGAGGCCCTCTTCCTTGACCAGATCGGTGTACTCGAAGACCTGCCCACCGATGAAGATCGCCCCCATGATGAAGGTGATCACGAACCAGGTCCGGAGCTTCTTGACATCGCCGCGCTCGGCCGCGAACACACCGAGCTGGCAGGTCAGCGAGCTGAGTACCAGGATCGTGGTGTTCGTCGCGGAGAACGGAAGATTCAGCGCATCGGCGGATTCCTTCCAAGACTCGGCCCCGGTCACCGATCGGAGGGTGAAGTACATCGCGAAGAGGGCCGCGAAGAACATCAGCTCGGAACTCAGCCAGATGATGGTTCCGACGCTGGTGAGGTTCGGCCGATTGACCGACGGGTGCGCGTGCCCGGTTTCTACTGTCGTTGCTGTCGCCACGACCGACATTATGTCGGTCGCTTATCCCGCCCTCACTCCGGGGGGTGCCGTTCGGTGTGTCAAGGGCGTATGCCCTGCTCGTACGGCCCACCCCGGCCGTCGCCCGAAGGAGGTAGGCGCTGCCCGCCGGGTGGCCGCACACCCCCGCCGTGACCAGTCCTGACGGCCCGTCGGCCAGATCTTGGATCGCGCCGAACCCTCCTGCGCACGGCCGTACGAGCAGTAGCATCCGCGCAGGAGGCACCTCCCGGCGGCGTCCGGGCGTGGCCCCGTCCGAAGCCGTACTGCCGAGATGCGTGGAGGAACGATGCAGGCGACTGCCACGGTGCTGGTCTACAGCGACAACGCCGACACCCGCGAGCAGGTACGGCTCGCGACGGGCCGCCGGCCGGCCGCGGACGTGCCGCCGGTGGAGATCCTGGAGTGCGCGACCCTGCCGGCCGTCCTGGAGGCCCTGGAGCAGGGCGGGATCGACGCGTGCGTGCTGGACGGGGAGACCGCGCCGGCCGGCGGCATGGGCGTGTGCCGGCAGATCAAGGACGAGATCTTCCACTGCCCGCCGGTGCTGGTGCTCATCGGGCGCCCGCAGGACGCCTGGCTGGCGACGTGGAGCCGCGCGGACGCCGCTGTGACGCACCCTGTGGACCCGGTGGAGTTCACGGACGCCCTGGCCGGGCTGCTGCGCCGCAGGCTCCTGACGGGGGCCTGAGCGGCCCTCTGAGGGCCCTCCTGAGGGGTCCTCAGACCTGGGGGCGCAGCCGGGCAGCATTCTCAGGACCCGGCCGCTGCTCCTGCTCACCCGTGGTGCTGGGCTTGTTCTTGTCCAGCGCGCTGCCCGCGCGCCATTCCTTCCACGGCATGTTCCAGTCGCCGAAGCCGTTGTCGAAGGGCGTCATGGTCTCGCCGCCGCTGTTGACGACCTTGACGAGGTCGCCGACCTGCACGGTGTCGAAGAACCACTTGGCGTTCTCGGTGTTCATGCCGGTGCAGCCGTGGCTGACGTTGGCGGCGCCCTGCGACCCCACCGACCAGGGCGCCGCGTGTACGTACTCGCCGCTCCACGTCACCCGGGTGGCCCAGTAGACCGGCAGGTCGTAGGAGTCGGAGCTGCCGGACGGGATGCCGATCGTGTCGCCGCGCATCCGGACGAAGCCCTCCTTGCCCAGCACGACCTTGGTGCCGTTGCGGGTGGAGTAGCCCGGCTTGCCGGTGGTGACGGGGATGGTGTTGATCACCTCGCCGTTGCGGGTGACCGTCATGGTGTGCGCCGCGGCGTCCGTGACCGCCTCCACCCGGTCCCCCGTACGCAGCTTCACCGGCTTGGCGGGGCCCCCGTACAGCCCGCCGGCGATCTTCAGGCCCTCCAGGTTGCTGTGCACGTCGACGGTGGCGTGCGTGGGCCAGTACTCCTTCGGCCGGAAGTGCAGCGTCTTGCTGTCGACCCAGTGCCAGGAGCCCTCGACGCGTGGCGTGGACTCGACCTTGAGCGCGCCCTCCACGACCGCACGCGCCTTGGGGTCCTTGACCGGCTTGCTCAGCTGCGCGGTGACGGGCTGGCCCACCCCGTACGTGCCGTTGTCGGGCCCGAACTTGACGTTCAGCCGGTCGCCGGTGTCCTTGGTGTCGATCTGGAGGATCTTGCGGCCGGGCGCGCCGTCCTCGTCCTCGGTGCTCACCCGCACCGTGTAGCGGGTGCCGGCGGCCAGCGGGACGGTGGTGTGCCACTGCTTGCCGTCCGCGGCCAGTTCGCCCCTGATGTAGCGGCCGGAGGCGTCGGTGGCGGTCACGTCCGTGATCCGGGCCTCGTCGCCGGTGGTGGTGATCTCCAGCGGCTTGTCCGGGTCGGCCTTCTCGTCGCCGCCGGGCGCGTTGGCCGAGATCTGCCCGGCCGCGTCGTACGGCGTCTCCGAGAGCGGGTCCGCGTCCGAACCGCCGCAGGCGGTGGCGCCCCCCGCCAGGAGCGTCAGCAGGGAGGCGCAGCCCAGCGCCGTCCGGTGGCGTGGTCGGTGGCTCATGCCTTCAAAGTAGGAAGGTTCACCGGCCACGGCGCGCTGGAGGACTGCAAACGGGCGGGCCCGGACACCTGGGGAGGTGTCCGGGCCCGCCCGGTGCGGGGACCGCGTTACTGCGTGCGGTTCTCGCCGCGGTAGTACTCGAAGACCCAGCCGAACAGGCCGATCAGGATGACCGGGGCCGAGAAGTAGAGCAGCCACCAGCCGAAGACGACGCCCAGGAAGGCGAGCGCGCCGCCGACGCCCAGGGAGAGCGGCTGCCAGCTGTGCGGGCTGAAGAAGCCCAGCTCGCCGGCGTCGTCGGAGACCTCGGCCTCGTCGTTGTCCTGCGCTCCGGCGTCCACCCGCCGGGCCGTGAAGGCCAGGTAGTAGCCGATCATGATGCACAGGCCGAAGGCGAGGAACAGTGCGGTGGTGCCCGCCGGCTCCTTCGACCACACGCCATAGACGATCGCCATGGCGAGGACGAAGACGGAGAGCCAGATGAACATCTTGCCCTGGATCTTCACTTGCCGACCTCCTTGCCACCGGCCAGCGCGGTGTCCTTCTGGCCCTCGTTCTCCAGGGCCTCCAGCGCCGCGATCTCCGGGTGGTGCAGGTCGAACGCCGGGGATTCACTGCGGATGCGCGGCAGGGTGAGGAAGTTGTGCCGCGGCGGCGGGCAGGAGGTCGCCCACTCCAGCGAGCGGCCGTAGCCCCAGGGGTCGTCGACCTCGACCTTCTTGCCGTACTTGGCCGTCTTCCACACGTTGTACATGAACGGCAGCATCGACAGGCCGAGCAGGAACGAGGCGATCGTCGAGATCGTGTTCAGCGTGGTGAAGCCGTCGGCGTTCAGGTAGTCCGCGTAGCGGCGGGGCATGCCCTCGGCGCCCAGCCAGTGCTGGACGAGGAAGGTGCCGTGGAAGCCGACGAACAGCGTCCAGAACGTGATCTTGCCGAGGCGCTCGTCCAGCATCTTGCCGGTGAACTTCGGCCACCAGAAGTGGAAGCCGGCGAACATCGCGAAGACGACGGTGCCGAAGATGACGTAGTGGAAGTGCGCCACGACGAAGTACGAGTCCGAGACGTGGAAGTCCATCGGCGGCGAGGCCAGGATGACGCCGGTCAGACCACCGAAGGTGAAGGTGATCAGGAAGCCGACGGCCCAGAGCATCGGTGTCTCGAAGGACAGCGAGCCCTTCCACATCGTGCCGATCCAGTTGAAGAACTTCACACCGGTCGGTACCGCGATCAGGAATGTCATGAACGAGAAGAACGGCAACAGGACGCCGCCCGTCACGTACATGTGGTGCGCCCACACGGTGACCGAAAGGCCCGCGATCGAAATCGTCGCCGCGATCAGACCGATGTAACCGAACATCGGCTTCCGGGAGAAGACCGGAATGACCTCGGAAATGATGCCGAAGAACGGCAGCGCGATGATGTACACCTCGGGGTGGCCGAAGAACCAGAAGAGGTGCTGCCACAGCAATGCGCCGCCATTGGCCGCGTCGAATACATGCGCCCCGAATTTACGGTCCGCCTCCAGGGCGAACAGCGCGGCGGCCAGGACCGGGAAGGCCAGCAGGACCAGCACACCGGTCAGCAGGACGTTCCAGGTGAAGATCGGCATCCGGAACATCGTCATGCCGGGGGCGCGCATGCAGATGATCGTGGTGATGAAGTTGACCGAGCCGAGAATCGTACCGAAGCCGGAGAAGGCCAGACCCATGATCCACATGTCGGCGCCGACGCCCGGCGAGCGGACCGCGTCCGACAGCGGCGAGTAGGCGAACCAGCCGAAGTCGGCCGCGCCCTGCGGAGTCAGGAAGCCGGCCACCGCGATCAGCGAGCCGAAGAGGTACAGCCAGTACGCGAACATGTTCAGCCGCGGGAACGCCACGTCGGGCGCGCCGATCTGCAGCGGCATGATCCAGTTCGCGAAACCGGAGAACAGCGGCGTCGCGAACATCAGCAGCATGATCGTGCCGTGCATCGTGAACGCCTGGTTGAACTGCTCGTTCGACATGATCTGCGTGCCGGGACGAGCGAGCTCGGCGCGCATCAGCAGCGCCATCAGGCCGCCGATGCAGAAGAACGCGAACGAGGTGACCAGGTAGAGCGTACCGATGGTCTTGTGGTCAGTGGTCGTCAGCCAGCTCACCACGACGGAGCCGGGAGACTTCTTGCGTGCGGGCGGTGCTGCCTCAGCCGTTGCGGCGGCGGCACCCTGAGGTTCGTTGAGGATGCTCACTTGTTGTTGGTCTCCGCGTTCCTGGCGTGATCCGTCTGCTTGATGCCGGACGGCAGGTAACCGGTCTGGCCCTTCTTCGCCAGGTCCTTCAGGTGCTCCCGGTACTTCTCGGGGGAGACGACCTTGACGTTGAAGAGCATCCGGGAGTGGTCGACGCCGCAGAGCTCGGCGCACTTGCCCATGAAGGTGCCCTCCTTGTTGGGAGTCACCTCGAAGACGTTGGTGTGGCCGGGAATCACGTCCTGCTTCATCAGGAACGGGACCACCCAGAACGAGTGGATGACATCACGCGACGTCAGGACGAACTGAACCGTCTCGCCCTTGGGCAGCCACAGGGTCGGACCCGGGTTGCCGGTCTGCGGGTTCCGCGTGCCCGGGATGCCCTCGTCGTACACGCCGTCGGCGCCGGCGGGGACGTTCTTCTTCCACTTGTCCGGGATCGCGGAGAGTTCCTTGGAGTTGATGTTCGTGGTGTCGGCCTTGCCGTCCACGTTCTCCAGGTAGTTGAACGCCCAGCTCCACTGATAGCCCACCACGTTGATGACGTGGTCGGGCTTCTTCGAAGTCTTGAGGAGTTCGCTCTCATCGCGCGCGGTGAAGTAGAAGAGCACCGCGATGATGATGAACGGAACGATGGTGTACAACGCCTCGATGGGCATGTTGTACCGCGTCTGTGCGGGGACCTCCACCTTGGTCCGGCTGCGGCGGTGGAAGATCCAGCTCCAGATGATCAGGCCCCACACCAGCACGCCCACTGCGAGGGCGGCGGCCCAGGAGCCCTGCCAAAGGGAGAGGATCCGCGGCGCCTCTTCAGTAGCCGGATTGGGCATGCCGAGGTTGGGAAAGTCCTTGTATGTGCAACCGGTCGCGGTTGCCAGGACCAGTCCCGCAGCCAGCACCTGCGGCAGCTTCCGCCGCATCGGGCGCCGCGACGAGCGGTCGGAGCCGTTGGGACTCACGTAGCGCCTTCCCGAGAGTCTCGCCCGCGAGACCGGCTGCGGCCGTCTCGCTGGTCGGTCGCCGGCCCTGGCACGGGCAGGGGTTTGGATGTTTATGCGGACCAAACCCTACTGGACGCTATTTGGGGTCGCGCGGGGAGGGTGCCCAACGCGCCGCACCGCCCTCCGAAGGGGTGGCTGCGGCATCCGGGGGACGGCCCCCGCGCGCCGGAATGCCGGGCTCCGCCGGTCATCTGACGCCGTGCCCGGCGCCCGGACCCGAACACGCTAGCGTCAGGGGCGTGTCCTACTTCGACGCCGCCTCGGCCGCTCCCCTGCATCCGGTCGCCCGTGAGGCCCTGCTCGCCTCGCTCGACGAGGGCTGGGCCGACCCGGCCCGCCCCTACCGGGAGGGCCGCCGCGCCCGGCTGCTGCTCGACGCGGCGCGGGAGGCCGCGGCGGAGGCCGTCGGCTGCCGGCCCGACGAGCTGGTTTTCACCCCTTCGGGGACGCAGGCGGTGCATTCGGCCATGTCCGGCACGCTCGCCGCGCGTCGGCGTGTCGGCCGCCATCTGGTCCACTCCGCGGTGGAGCACTCCTCCGTCCTGCACGCCGCCGCGGCCCACGAGGCGGCGGGCGGCACGGTCACCGAGGTCGCCGTGGACCGTACGGGCCGGGTGGCCGCCGGGGACCTCGCCGCGGCGCTGCGCCCGGACACCGCGCTGGCGGCCCTGCAGTCCGCCAACCACGAGGTGGGCACCGAGCAGCCCGTGGAGGAGGCCGCCGCGGCCTGCCGGGAGGCGGAGGTGCCGCTGCTGGTGGACGCCGCCCAGTCGCTGCCCTGGGGCCCGGTGGGCGGCGCCTGGTCGCTGCTGACGGGCAGCGCCCACAAGTGGGGCGGGCCGCCCGGCGTGGGGCTGCTGGTGGTCCGTAAAGGCACCCGGTTCGCGCCGCAGGGCCCGCAGGACGAGCGCGAGTCCGGCAGGGTACCGGGCTTCGGGAACCTGCCCGCCGTGGTCGCGGCGGCGGCCTCGCTGCGCGCCGTACAGGCCGAGGCGGCGGCCGAGGGGGCGCGGCTGCGGGAGCTGGTGGACCGTATCCGGGCCCGGGTGGCCGCGTCGGTGCCGGACACCGAGGTCGTCGGCGATCCGCTGCGCCGGCTCCCCCACGTGGTGACCTTCTCGTGTCTCTATGTCGACGGAGAGACGCTGCTGCACGAGCTGGACCGGGCGGGCTTCGCCGTCTCGTCCGGGTCGTCCTGCACGTCGAGCACGCTGACGCCGAGCCATGTGCTGCGGGCGATGGGCGTGCTCTCGGAGGGCAACGTACGGGTGTCGCTGCCGGCCGGCACCGCCGAGGCCGACGTGGACCGCTTTCTGGCCGTCCTCCCGGAGGCGGTCCGTTCCGTACGGGAACAGCTGGGCGCCCCGGCGGCCGCCGAACCGAAGACCGCCGGGCCGGAGACCGCCGGCCCGGTCGTGGACGCGCTCGGCAAGCGCTGCCCGCTGCCCGTCATCGAGCTGGCGAAGGTGATCGGCGACGTACCGGTGGGCGCCACGCTGACCGTCCTGGCGGACGACGAGGCGGCGCGGCTGGACATTCCCGCGTGGTGCGAGATGCGGGGGCAGGAGTACGTGGGCGAGCGGCCGGCGGAGCGCGGCGCCGCGTATGTGGTGCGGCGCCGGGTCTGAGCGAAGCGGCGGGCCTCTCCGGGCCCGCCGCCCCGCCTGGCGACCGGATCAGGCCAGATGCGCCCGGATCTCGTCCGCGGCCTCGTGGCCGTACGCCTTGGTGAAGCGGTCCATGAAGTGGCTGCGGTGCAGCTCGTACTCCTGGGTGCCGACGGTCTCGATGACCAGCGTCGCCAGCATGCAGCCGATCTGGGCGGCGCGCTCCAGGCCGACGCCCCAGGCCAGGCCGGACAGGAAGCCGGCGCGGAAGGCATCGCCGACGCCGGTCGGGTCGGCCTTGGCCTTCTCCTCGGCCGTACCGACGACGATGTCCGGCTGTCCGGCCCGCTCGATGCGCACGCCGTCGGCACCCAGCGTCGTGACCCGGGTACCGACCTTGGCGAGGATCTCCTCGGAGGTCCAGCCGGTCTTGGACTCGATCAGGCCCTTTTCGTACTCGTTGTTGAAGAGGTACGCGGCGCCCTCGGTGAGGGTGCGGATGCCCTCGCCGTCCATCCGCGCGATCTGCTGGGAGAAGTCGGCGGCGAACGGGATGCCGCGGGTGCGGCACTCCTCGGTGTGCCGGACCATCGCCTCGGGGTCGTCCGCGCCGATCAGGACGAGGTCGAGGCCGCCGACGCGCTCGGCGACGGTGTGCAGCTCGATCAGCCGCGCCTCGCTCATCGCGCCGGTGTAGAAGGAGCCGATCTGGTTGTGGTCGGCGTCGGTGGTGCACACGAACCGGGCGGTGTGCTTGACCTCGGAGATGCGCACCGAGCGGGTGTCCACGCCGTGCCGGTCGAGCCAGGCGCGGTACTCCTCGAAGTCGTTGCCGGCCGCGCCGACCAGGATCGGGGCGGTGCCGAGCTGCCCCATGCCGAAGCAGATGTTGGCGCCGACGCCGCCGCGCCGTACGTCGAGTTCGTCGACCAGGAAGGAGAGGGAGACCGTGTGCAGCTGGTCGGCGACCAGCTGATCGGCGAAACGGCCGGGGAAGGTCATCAGGTGGTCGGTGGCGATGGAGCCGGTGACTGCGATACGCACGACGGGTCTGCTCCTGCGGGAGGCGGAAGGACGGGACGGACGTTGGTCAACGGTACCGGGTGTCCTGATCTCCCCCCACCAGGCGAAACTACCCCTTAGTAGGGCTTTCTTCGCGGTCCGGCAGATGCGTACGGTGCCGGTATGACCAAGCATGTGAAGGGCGTCACATCCCATTCGTCCGGCGTTCGCGCCGCCGCCTCCCGCCGCTCCCCCGGCTCCGCCGAGCCGGAGTCGATGGCCCAGTTGCTGGGCGACTGCGCGCGGATGGCGCCACATTGGCGCAGCGGCCCGCAGGCGCCCCAGCCGCCCGCCCGCGAGCTGCACGGCATCACCGTTCCCGCGTCCTCCGCGGCCCTGGTCAGCGGGATGTCCGAGTACGGCGACTGAGACCGGAGGGAACCGCGGACGCTCCGGCTCCGTCCAACCGGCGTCCTCCCCACGGAGGAGGGCACGTCAGTTGTTCAGCGGAGCCGAAGGAGCGAAGCGGTGAGCACCGAGGACACCTCCCCCGCGTCCGGCGGGGAGCATTCCACCGACGACACGCAGGAGACCACCGCCCGGCGCCGGCGCAGCCCGCTGATCGCGGCCTCGGTGGCCGCGGCCGTGCTGCTGGCCGGCGGCGGCGCGGCGTACTGGGCCTCGACCGCCTCCGGCGGCGGGGACAGCGGCGCCGGCGCCCGTCCCGAGGGCGGCCCGCCGCCGCTGGCCCTGGACGGTTACGCGACGGGCAAGGGCACCGGCTCGCACGCCGGGATCGCCCCCGGCGAGCCCGACCCGTCGGGCTCGGGCTACCGGGCGACCGGCAAGCTGCCCGAAGGCCCCTCCTCCGCACCCGTCTACCAGCCGCGCGGCCCGGTCTCCCAGGAGGCCGTGGCCCGGCTGGCCAAGGCCCTGGACCTGCCCGGCGAGGTCCGCTCGGACGGCGACTCCTGGAAGGTGGGCGGCCTGACGCGGGACGCGCGCAGCCCCGTCCTCCAGGTGGCCAAGAGCGGTTCCGGCGCATGGACGTACTCGCAGTACGGGACGCCCAACGGGACCGGCTGTGCGGAGTCCGGCAAGGGCTCGGACGGCTCGCAGGCGAGCGGGCCCGGCTGCCGCACGGGCGACGAGAGCGGCGAAAAGGACGCCGTCTCCCCGGAGAAGGCGAAGCAGGCCGCGCAGCCGGTGCTCGCGGCCCTCGGCCAGAAGGATGCCAAGCTGGACGCGAGCGGGCTGTCCGGCGCGGTACGGACCGTCAGCGCGAACCCGGTGATCGGCGGGCTGCCCACGTACGGCTGGCAGAGCGACATCCAGGTCGGCTCGGACGGCCAGGTCGTCGGCGGCAGCGGGCAGTTGGCGCAGCCGGTCAAGGGCGACACGTACCCCGTACAGAGCGCGGAGAAGACGCTGGAGCGGCTGAACGCGGCGCACGGCGGCGCGAACTCCGGCACCGGCGGCTGTGCGACGGCCGAGCCGCAGAAGCAGGACAAGGCCGACGGCCAGGATGTCGAGCCGTGCGTGGGCAACGCCTCCGCGCGCAAGCCCGCCGATGTGACCGGCGCGGTCTTCGGGCTCTCGATGCAGTACGTCAGCGGCCGCCCGGCGCTGGTGCCCTCATGGCTGTACAAGGTGCAGCGGGCGGGCGGCGGCACGGTCACCCACCCCGCGGTGGACCCGAAGTACGTCAAGAAGGGCGACGGCAGCGCCTCCGCTCAGCCGCCGAACAGCGGCAAGCCGTCGGGCAAGGCCGGGGCGATGAGCCTGGAGTCGTACTCCCTCGGCGCGGACGGCAAGTCCCTGAAGCTGCACTTCTGGGGCGGCGTGTGCAGCACGTACTCGGCGACCGCCGAGCAGACCGGCAAGAGCGTCAAGGCCGAGGTGATCGGCAAGGACAAGAAGCCGAACCAGATCTGCGTGAAGATGGCGAAGGAGTTCACGCAGACGGTGCCGCTGGACAAGCCGCTGGCGGGGCGGGATGTGATCGACGCGGCGACGGGTAAGGAGGTCCCGGCGAAGTAACGGCCGCGGACCCGTACGTACACGACGACGGCGGCGCCCCCTGGGCAGGGGGCGCCGCCGTCGTACGCGGTGACGCGCTGACGTCCGGGCCGTCGACTCAGTTGAAGGAGTCGCCGCAGGCGCAGGAGCCCGTGGCGTTCGGGTTGTCGATCGTGAAGCCCTGCTTCTCGATGGTGTCGACGAAGTCGATGGAGGCGCCGCCCAGGTACGGGGCGCTCATCCGGTCGGTGACGACCTTGACGCCGTCGAAGTCCTTGACGACATCGCCGTCCAGCGACCGCTCGTCGAAGAAGAGCTGGTAGCGCAGTCCGGAGCAGCCGCCGGGCTGAACGGCCACCCGCAGCGCGAGGTCGTCGCGGCCTTCCTGCTCCAGCAGGGCCTTCACCTTCGACGCGGCCGCGTCGGACAGGATGATGCCGTCGCCGACGGTGGTCTCGTCCTGAACGCTCATCTAGATCTCTCCCGGGTTGTACGGACCGCTTGCCCTCGGCTGTAACCGATGGGGCCCCGGATTAATTCCGGCTGGGCGCGACGTGTTGTGGGCCTTCCGTCTTCATGCTCGCACACCCGCGGCGGGGTGCGGACGGCCGCGGCACAGGGATGCGTCACATCGACACGATGGCCATCGTCAAACTGACGTGAAGCGGTTATGATAGATAACGTCAAACCGACGAAAAGGGCCTCGGCGCCACCAGCACCGGCCCCGGGCGCGGCCTTGCCTCCGGTGCAAGCACGGGCTCCACCGGAGCGGCTACGCCGCGCTGAATTCACGGAAAGAGAGGGTGCGTGTCGTGACCACCGCCCAGCCCCTGGACGTCCAGCCGACCCCGCTCGCGCTGCTCCTCCTCGGCCGCGAGGCCGACCCCAAGAGCGAGCGCGGCGTGGACTGCCCCGGTGACCTGCCGGCTCCGTCCGACCCCGGTCTGGTCGAGCGTGCCCGCGCCGCCAAGGCGAAGCTCGGGGACAAGGTCTTCGTCCTCGGCCACCACTACCAGCGCGACGAGGTCATCGAGTTCGCCGACGTGACCGGCGACTCCTTCAAGCTGGCGCGCGACGCGGCGGCCCGGCCGGACGCCGAGTACATCGTCTTCTGCGGTGTGCACTTCATGGCCGAGTCCGCCGACATCCTGACCACCGACGACCAGCAGGTCGTCCTGCCCGACCTGGCCGCCGGCTGCTCCATGGCCGACATGGCCACGGCCGAGCAGGTCGCCGAGTGCTGGGACGTGCTCACCGAGGCCGGCGTGGCCGAGCAGGTCGTGCCCGTCTCGTACATGAACTCCTCCGCCGACATCAAGGCGTTCACCGGCAAGCACGGCGGCACGATCTGCACCTCCTCCAACGCCAAGCGCGCGCTGGACTGGGCCTTCGAACAGGGCGAGAAGGTCCTGTTCCTGCCCGACCAGCACCTGGGCCGCAACACGGCCGTCCGCGACATGGGCATGTCCCTGGACGACTGCGTCGTCTACAACCCGCACAAGCCGAACGGCGGCCTCACCGCCGAGCAGCTGCGCGCCGCCAAGATGATCCTGTGGCGCGGCCACTGCTCCGTGCACGGCCGCTTCTCCCTCGAATCCGTCGAGGACGTACGGGCCCGCATACCCGGCGTGAACGTCCTGGTCCACCCCGAGTGCAAGCACGAGGTCGTGGCGGCGGCGGACTACGTGGGCTCCACCGAATACATCATCAAGACCCTCGAAGCCGCCCCCGCCGGCACCAAGTGGGCCATCGGCACCGAACTGAACCTGGTCCGCCGCCTGGCCAACCGCTTCGCCGCCGAGGACAAGGAAATCGTCTTCCTCGACAAGACGGTCTGCTTCTGCTCCACCATGAACCGCATCGACCTCCCCCACCTGGTCTGGGCCCTCGAATCCCTGGCCGACGGCAAGGTCGTCAACCGCATCCAGGTGGACCCGGAGACGGAAAGCTTCGCGAAGCTGGCGCTGGAGCGGATGCTGGCGCTGCCGTAGGGGGTGGGCGCGCCTTTGGCACGCAGGGCCGAGGCCCGTGGGGCCCGCACCGGGCGGGGAGGCCGGTGCGGGCCCCACGGCCACGTGGTGGAGCCGTGACGCACGGCAGCCGGGGTCAGGGCACGAGGCTGTCGAGGTCGATGTCGACGAGGAACGGGACGGAAACCTTCAGCCGGTCCCGGTGAATGCCGGTGGCCACATATGCGCCGGTCATGCCGTCGAATTCGTAGGTGTGGACGGCGGGGGCACCGGCCTCGTCCTCGATGCGCCAGAAGTGGGGGATCTTGGCTTGCGCGTACTTGAAGGGCTTCAGGGACCTGTCACGGTCCGCTGATTCCTCCGAGACGACTTCGATGACTAGGGCAACGTCTTCGGGCGAGTACCAGGTCCGGTCGGGATCGTACGCGGCGGTGGTGACCAGGATGTCCGGCTCGGGGCGGCTCTTCTTGTCGAGCCGGACGGTCATTTCCCGCTCGGTCTCGAACCCGGCAGGGGCGGATTGCCGCAACGCGAAGGTCAGGTTCTCCACCAGTCGGGAGTGCCAGGACCGCTGCGGCGACATCATGAAGATCAGGGCTCCGTCGATGAGTTCGGTGTGCCGCGGCGCCTGAGGGAGGTGGTCGAGGTCGTCGGCTTCCCAGCCACTGGGCCTGGGCGGGATCATCCAGTCGGGGAGTTCGGCGGTCACGGCTTCCTCCAGGCGCCTCGAAGACGGCGGTCAGGGGCCTTGATCCCGGATCGCGGACGCGGTCGGACGGCTGATGCCAGCGTAGTTGATGCGGCTGCCGGACACGGCCCACGGCCCGGCTCAGAGGTAGATCTGCCGTCGGCAGCCGCAGCAGAACGTCTTGCCGCCGCACCGCTCGGTCGTCCCGTGATCACAGGGCCGCTCCCCCGCCTGCGCCAGCCGCGCGCCCCGGCTGACCGCGATACGCAGGACGTCGCGCAGCGCCCGGTCGTAGCGGATCAGCACGCGGCGCAGCTCCCACGACGAGTCCGCACCGGCCGGGACCGGCGTCGGCTCCGACTCGGCCACCAGCGCCTCCGCGGCCCGCAACAGCTCCTCCTCCGCCTCGTCGGCGACCGCCGACAGCAGACTCCCCGGATCATCCGTATCGAGGTAGCACGCCCCGCCCGTGGGCGTGGTCCAGGGCAGCAGGCGCAGCGGCCCGCCGTGCCCCGCGAGGGGTTGACACATGAATATCCCGCCTTCTCCGGCACACTCGGGCACGCGGTGGCTACCGTGTGCATCACCATCGTCACTATGTGACGTGGGTCTCAACAGGAGCGGCACATCCCTCTGTTGAGAATGGGACGGCAGAGAGGCGCACCCCCCATGAAATTCACCGCCCGGGCCCTGACCCCGTACGTATCCGCCCGCCACTACTTCGGCTCCGAACAGCGCCGCCACCGCGAGGCGGCAAAGCTGTCGCTGGTGCAGCTGGCGACCGTGGTCAACTCCAGCAAGAGCACGCTGGCGCGCATCGAGACGGCGGAGCTGCTGGCGCCGTACGACCTCCCGCCCAGGCTGGACGCCGCGTTCGGCACGGGCGAGCACTTCTATGGGCTGTACCAGCTGGCGAAGCGGGAGGCGCATCCGGATCAGTACCGGCGGTTCATGGATCTGGAGGAGCGGGCCGAGACGATCGAGAACTACGAGCCACAGGTCGTTCCTGGGCCACTCCAGACGGAGGCGTACGCCAGGGAGTTGTTCCGCAGCCTCGACTGCTGGACCAGTGAGCAGATCGAGAAGCTCGTCGCTGCCCGGCTGTCACGCCAAGCAAGCCAACGTTCTGGTGGCCCTCCCTATCGGTGGGCAATCATCGACGAATCCGTGATCCGTAGGCAGGCTGGCGGCGAAGAATGCATGTACGAACAGCTGGCTTCCCTGTTGGGGCAAGCGGATACTTCACACAGCAAGGTCCAGGTCGTTCCGTTCAGTGCAGGCCTACACACCCTGATGAGCGGCGCACTGACTTTGCTGACGCTCCCCAACGGCTCCTCGGTGGCCTATGAAGAAGGCATCAAGGCCAGTCACCTCTACGAGGCGGCGGACGCGGTGAAACCGTGGCGGCGGCAGTACGAGGTGCTGCGCGCCATCGCACTCTCGCCTGCGGAGTCGGCCAGTCTGATCCGAAAAGCGATGGAGGCTTACCAGCCATGCCGAACACCCCCGAGCTGAGCACCGCTCGCTGGCGTAAGAGCAGTTACAGCAACGCCAACGGGGGCAACTGCGTCGAGATCGCCGAAGACATCCCCGGCTTCGTCCCCGTACGCGACAGCAAAACCCCCCACGGCCCCATACTCACCTTCCCCACCACCTCTTGGACCGCATTCATCGACGCCCTCAAGACGGCCTGACGCACCTCAGCCCGTCCCAGAACCTCCTCGGGACGGGCTGAGCCATATGCGTCAAGCGCTCCGGGCGTCTCAGACCCCCGCAGGCTCCGGCGTGCGGGGCTCGCTCTTGTCGGATTCCTCGGCCCGGCGGGCCGTCTTCTTCGCCGCCCGCCGTTCCTTCCGCAATTCGATCATCGCGTACAGCGTCGGTACCAGCAGCAGCGTCAGCAGCGTGGATGTGATCAGGCCGCCGATGACGACCACGGCCAGGGGCTGGGAGATGAAGCCGCCGTCGCCGGTGACGGACAGGGCCATCGGGAGGAGGGCCATGATCGTGGCGAGGGCCGTCATGAGGATGGGGCGGAGGCGGTGGCGGCCGCCCTCGATGACGGCTTCGACGATGCCGTAGCCCTGCGACCGGTACTGGTTGATCAGGTCGATCAGCACGATCGCGTTGGTGACGACGATGCCGATCAGCATCAGCATGCCGATCATCGCCGGGACGCCCATCGGGGTGCCCGTCGCGACCAGCAGGCCGATCGCGCCGGTCGCCGCGAAGGGGATCGAGACGAGGAGGATCAGCGGCTGGACGAGGGACCGGAAGGTGCCGACCAGCAGCATGAAGACGATCGCGATGGCGGCCAGCATGGCCAGGCCGAGGGAGGAGAACGCCTCGGTCTGGTCGGACGAGACGCCGCCGATCTCGGCGGTGGCGCCCTCCGGCAGGTGCAGCGCCTTGATCTTGGACTGGAGCTGGGCGGTGACCGCGCCGGTGTTGTCACCGGTCGGCTTGGCGGTGATCGTGGCGGACCGGGCGCCGTCGATACGGGTGGTCCGGACCGGGCCCGCGACCGTACGGATGGTGGCCAGGTCGCCGAGCTTGGCGGGGCCGGCCGGGGTCGGTACGGCCAGGTCGCGCAGCGCGGCCTCGGACGTGACCGGGTGGGCGGACTTGATGACGATGTCCCGCTCGGCGTTGTCGATCATGGCCTTGCCGCTGGTGGTGCCGCGCACCGCCTGGGCGACGACCTGGCCGAGCGCGGCCTGGCTGTAACCGGCCTCCGCCGCCTTCGCATTGGCCTGCACGGAGATCCGCGGCACGCTGCGGGACAGGTCGCTCTGCACGTCGGTGACGTGGTCGAGGCCGGCGACGGTGGCCCGTACCTGCTCGGACGCCTTCTTCAGTACGTCCGCGTCGGCGGCCTTGACCACCACGCTCAGGTCCTGGTTGCCGAAGCCGCCGCCACCGGCCGAGACGGTGGTCTCGCCGATGTCCTTGCCGAGCTTGCCGAGTGCGGCGCGGAGCTTGTCGGTGACCTTCCCGGAGTCCGCCGCGTCCTTCAGCTTGACCTGGTACGACGCCTGGTTGGCGCCGCTGCCGCCGCCGAAGGCCGCCATGAAGCCGGACGAGCCGACGGTGACCTGGTAGTCGGCGACCTCGTCCATCCCGGCGAGGACCTTCTCCACCCGCTTCGCCTGCGCGTCGGACGCGGCGAGGCTGGTCCCCGGCGTCAGCTCCTGCTTGACGCTGAGCGTGTCCTGGTCGCCCTGGTCGAAGAAGTTGGTCTTCAGGAGCGGGGCCATGCCGAAGGTGGCGAGGAGGACGACGACGGCGATGACGACGCTGGTGATACGGCGGCGCGTCGCGAAGCGCAGGACGGGGACGTACAGGCGCTGGAGCGGGCTGCCGCTCTCCTTGGCCTCGGCGGCCCGGCGCAGTTCCTCGGGGTCGGTGCCCTCGGGGATCTTCGGCGCGCGCAGGAACCAGTAGGAGAGGACCGGGACGACGGTCAGGGAGACGAGGAGGGAGGCGAGCAGGGCGACCGTGACGGTGATCGAGAACGAGCCGAAGAGGGCGCCGACCATGCCGCCCACCACGCCGATGGGCAGGAAGACCGCCACCGTCGTCAGGGTGGAGGAGGTGATCGCGCCGGCCACCTCGCGGACGGCGGTGAGGATGGCCTGCTGCCGCTCCTCGCCGTAGCCGAGGTGCCGTTTGATGTTCTCCAGGACGACGATCGAGTCGTCCACGACGCGCCCGATGGCGATGGTCAGCGCGCCGAGGGTGAGCATGTTCAGCGACAGGTCGCCGGTCCACAGCACGATCAGCGTGATGACGACGGACAGCGGGATGGAGACCGCGGTGACCAGCGTCGAGCGCAGGCTGAGCAGGAAGACCAGGATCACGATCACGGCCATGACCAGGCCGAGCAGACCTTCGGTGGTCAGCGACTCGATGGACTTCGAGACCGCCGGGCCCTGGTCGGAGACGACCGTGACCTCGGCGCCCTTGCCCAGCGCCGTACGGATCTCGGGCAGCTTGTCCTTGACCGCCTCCGAGATGTCCACGGCGCTGCCGTCCTGGCCCATGGTCACCATGACGGCCAGACTGGGCCTGCCGTTGGTGCGGGTGATGGAGGTCGGGGTGGCCGACTCCTCCTTGACGGTGGCCATGTCACCGAGGCGTACGGACTTGCCGGCCGAAGCGCTCCCGGCCCCACCGGGACCCGCCGCCGGGGTGACCGTCAGGTCCCGTATCTGCTGCGCGGAGGTGAAGCCGGAACCGACCTGGACCGTGTTGCTCCGGCCCTTCTCGGCGAACGAACCGGCCGGTACGGACGCGCCGTTCGCCTCCAGCGCCTGCCCGAGCGCCGCGGCCGTCAGCCCGGCCCGCGCC
This sequence comes from Streptomyces sp. NRRL F-5755, assembly GCF_001279365.1. Classification (NCBI taxonomy): domain Bacteria; kingdom Bacillati; phylum Actinomycetota; class Actinomycetes; order Kitasatosporales; family Streptomycetaceae; genus Streptomyces; species Streptomyces sp. NRRL F-5755. The sequence goes on from NZ_LGCW01000262.1 coordinate 124,924, forward strand.
AGCTTGGCGTCGTCGGGGGTGACGGCGACGACGCGGTCCTGGACGCCGTTGACGGTGACCTGGCCGACGCCGCCGATGTTCTTCAGGTCCGGCACCACGCTGCGGTCGAGCTGGTCGGCGAGCGCCTGCTGGTCCTTGCCCGCCGCGGACACGGCGAGCACGACGGCCGGGATGTCGTCCGTCGAACCGGCCACGACCTGCGGGTCCACGTCCTTCGGCAGCTTGGCGCGGGCCCGGTTGACGGCCTGCTGCACATCGGCGACCAGCCGCTTGGAGTCGTTGCCGTAGTCGAATTGGGCCATGATGACGGCCGAGCCCTCGCTCGCCGTCGAGGTGACGCCCTTGATGCCGTCGACCGCCTGGATTCCGTCCTCCAGCGGTTCGATCACCTGCTTCTCGACGACATCGGGCGAGGCACCCTGGTAGGGCGCCAGCACGGACACCATGGGCAGTTCGATGGTGGGCAGGAGCTGCTGTTTGAGCTGGGGGATCGCGATGGCGCCGAAGGCGATCGCGACGATCGACATCAGCGCTATCAGGCCCCGTTGTACGAGGCTGAGTCGGGACAGCCAGGACATGGGTGGGGTCTCTCTTCTGTTCTGTACTACGGCGTGGTCGTAACCGCGGCGTGGTCGTACGGCGTTCCGGCGGGCGGGCACCACTGGCCCGACTAAACGATCCGCCATGCCCCACGCGCTTTTCCTCGCTCGCAGGTCGGTTTCCGCCCCACCCGACTACCGCGTTCGGAGTACGCCGGTCTCCACCCCCCACTGCACCCGCGGGCCTACCGCACCCGCGGCCGGACCAGCCCCGATTCGTACGCGATGACCACCAGCTGCGCCCGGTCGCGCGCCCCCAGCTTGGCCATGGCCCGGTTGACGTGCGTCTTGACCGTCAGCGGGCTGACCGCCAGCTCCCCGGCGATCTCGTCGTTCGACAGCCCGCCCGCGACCAGCACGAGCACCTCCCGCTCCCGCCCGGTCAGCGTCCCCAGCTCGGCCGCCCCCGGCCGCCCGGCCCCGCCCTCGCCGGGCCCTTCCCCCTGCGCGAGGAACTTGGCGATCAGCCCCTTCGTCGCGGCCGGTGACAGCAGTGCCTCCCCGGCCGCCGCGATCCGGATGGCGGCGAGCAGTTCGTCCGGCTCGGCCCCCTTCCCGAGGAACCCGCTGGCCCCGCCGCGCAGCGCCTGCACCACGTAGTCGTCCACCTCGAAGGTGGTCAGGATGACCACGCGTACGGCGGTCAGGTCCGGATCGGCGGTGATCATGCGGGTGGCGGCGAGGCCGTCCACACCCGGCATCCGGATGTCCATCAGCACCACATCGGCCCCCGTGGCCCGCGTCAGCTCGTACGCCTCGGCCCCGTCGGACGCCTCCCCCACCACCTCCATGTCGGGCTCGGAGTCCACGAGGATGCGGAAGGCGCTGCGGAGCAGGGCCTGGTCGTCGGCGAGCAGCACCTTGATGGTCATCCGGTCTCCCCCGTGCGGCAGCAGCGGCCGGACGCTCCGGCCTGGTGGGTGGCTGGGTCGGTGTGAAGGGGCAGGCGTACGTGTATCCGGAAGCCGCCGGTCGGGCGGGGGCCGGTCTCGACGGTGCCGCGCAGGGCTTCGACGCGTTCGCGCATGCCGATCAGGCCGTGGCCGCCGCCGGGTTCCGGGGCGCCAGGGCCGGGGTCCGGGCCGGTGCCGTCGTCCAGGACCATGACCGTCAGGGCGTCGGCGTCACGGGTGATGCGGACCGTCGCGCGGGCGCCCTGGCCTGCGTGTTTGTGCACGTTGGTCAGGGCTTCCTGAACGATGCGGTACGCGGTCAGGTCGATGGCGGCGGGCAGCGCGTCCGCCGGGCGCGGTACGTCGAGGTCGACAGGGAGGCCGGCGCGTACGAAACCGTCGACGAGGTGGTCGAGAACGGCCAGGCCGGGCGCGGGTTCGGTGGGGGCCCGCGGGTCGTCGGACTGGCGCAACAGGCCGACGGTGGCCCGCAGTTCGTCCAGGGCGGAGCGGGACGCCTCGCGTACGTGGGCCAGGGCCTGCTTGGCCTGGTCGGGGCGGCTGTCCATGACGTGCGAGGCGACCCCGGCCTGCACATTGACCAGGGCGATGTGGTGGGCGACCACGTCGTGCAGCTCGCGGGCGATCCGCATGCGCTCCTCGGCGACGCGGCGCCGGGCCTCCTCCTCGCGGGTCCGCTCGGCGCGTTCGGCCCGCTCCCGTATGGCGGCGACGAAGGCGCGGCGGCTGCGGACCGCGTCACCGGCCGCGGCGGCCATGCCGGTCCAGGCGAAGATCCCCAGGTTCTCCTGCGCGTACCAGGGGCGGGCCCCGAAGAGCATCGCGGCGGCGGTGAGCACCACGACGGTCAGCGCGCCGACGCGCCAGGTGGTGGAGCGGTCCGTACGGGCGGCGAGGGTGCACAGCGCGATGACCACGGAGCAGGCGACCGGGGCGCGCGGCGCCTCGGTTTCCAGGAGGAGTTCGAGGACGGTGCAGACGCCGGTCACCGCCAGCACGCTGCGCGGGAAGCGGCGGCGCACCGCCAGGGCGCCGCTGGCGACGGCGGCGAGGACCGCGGTGGTGACGGTCAGGTCGCGTTCGCCGAAGCGGGGGCCGTGCGGACCGTGCGGACCGGCCATCGCGCCGATCAGGATGGCCACGAAGACGGCGAGCGCCAGCACGGTGTCGCAGGCGCGCGGGTGGGCGCGTATCCAGGCGAGCGGGCCGCCGCCCGGACGCGGGCCGGCCTGCCCGGGGGCGAGGGGAGTCACGGGGAAACGGTAGCGCCCCGGCCCCACGCGGGGTCCGGGGCGCTGCCTGCGCTGGAGGTCGTACGGGCCGAGCGGTGGCCGGTGGCCGGGCGGGGCGGTCCGGAAGTCGGTGACGGTCGCCCCGGAGGCCGGTGGCCGGTCAGCCCGGTAGCCGGTACCCGGTCGGTCCGGTCGACCGGCGGCGGCCGGTCGGCCCGGGATCGGGCCGCCGCCCCGGCCCGGCACAAAGCCGTCGTCTCACCCCGGAATCAGCCCGTCGTCGCTGAGCATCTCCTTGACCTCGTCGAGGGTCGCGTCCTCGGCGGGCAGGATCAGTTCGGACGGCTCCAGGGAGTCGTCCGGCAGTGGGGTGCCCAGGCGGCGTACCGCGTCCAGAAGGGCGCTCAGGGTGCGCCGGAAGCCGTCCTCGTCGCCGCTCTCCATCTCGTCGAGCAGCTCGTCGTCCAGCTTGTTCAGCTCGACGAAGTGCGCGTCGTCGAGCTTCACCTGCCCCTCCCCCATGATCCGTACGATCACGACGGTCTCCTTCTGGTCCGGTGTGTGATCCGGTGCGGCGGTCGCGACGAGGCTAACCGCCGCCGGCCGTCACTGCTTGTCGAAACGCGGCTGCCCGGGCTGCGCCTGCGGGGCCTGCTGCCCCTGGCCCGCCTGGCCGCCCTCGATGGCCTGCTTGTCGGCGCCCGGGCCCGCCAGCTCGGCCTTCATGCGCTGGAGCTCCAGCTCGACGTCCGTACCGCCGGAGAGCCGGTCCAGCTCGGCGGCGATGTCGTCCTTGGCCATGCCGGACGGGTCGTCCAGCGCGCCGGAGGCGAGCAGTTCGTCGATGGCGCCGGCCCGGGCCTGCATCTGCGCGGTCTTGTCCTCGGCGCGCTCGATGGCCATGCCGACGTCGCCCATCTCCTCGGAGATGCCGGAGAACGCCTCGCCGATCCGGGTCTGCGCCTGGGCGGCGGTGTAGGTGGCCTTGATCGTCTCCTTCTTCGTACGGAAGGCGTCGACCTTGGCCTGGAGGCGCTGGGCGGCGAGGGTGAGCTTCTCCTCCTCGCCCTGGAGGGTCTGGTGCTGCGTCTCCAGGTCGGTGACCTGCTGCTGGAGGGCCGCCCTGCGGGACAGCGCCTCGCGGGCGAGGTCCTCGCGGCCGAGCGAGAGGGCCTTGCGACCCTGGTCCTCCAGCTTGGAGGACTGGGCCTGGAGCTGGTTGAGCTGGAGCTCCAGGCGCTTGCGGGAGGTCGCCACGTCGGCGACGCCGCGGCGTACCTTCTGGAGCAGCTCCAGCTGCTTCTGGTACGAGTAGTCAAGGGTCTCGCGCGGATCCTCGGCCCGGTCCAGGGCCTTGTTGGCCTTCGCGCGGAAGATCATCCCCATCCGCTTCATGACACCGCTCATGGGCCTCGCGCGCCCCCTTCTGACCGAGTTACATCGGGCTTCGGCTCCAGCACATCTACAGACCCCACAGTACGGGCCCGGGTTCCATTACCGCACTGTTCGGACCCGGATGCGCTCCTCCTGCAGGACGATCAGGACGGCCCGGTCCTCCGGCGCAGGGAGTAGGGAACGCCCGGGGACCCCACCGCCCGTCCTTTTCACCCCGTTACATCCCTGGCGTCGCACCGGTCACGGGACCGCGCCGTTGCCGGATCGTTCCCCACGCCGCTGTGGTCCATGCACCGCGTACCCGTACCCTTGCGTATGTGTTCCGAAGCCGTTCGAAGGATGAGCAGGCCGCGACCGCCAAGGTGACCGCGTCCGAGCCCAAGCAGCCCCGCGACCCGCAGGCCCCGAAGGGCCGCCCGACGCCGAAGCGCAACCAGGCGCAGGCGCAGCGCCGCACGCGCGCGCACACGCCGGCCAACCGCAAGGAGGCGCAGAAGGCCGCGCGTGAGGCGCGCCGCGCCGACATGGCCCGGCAGCGCGAGGCACTGGCCAACGGTGACGAGCGGTTCCTGCCGGTGCGCGACAAGGGCCCGGTGCGCCGCTTCGCGCGCGACTTCGTCGACTCGCGCTGGTGCGTCGCGGAGTTCTTCCTGCCGATGGCCGTGATCATCCTGGTGCTGACGATGCTGCGGCAGCCGGGGATCCAGAACATCGCGCTGCTGCTGTGGCTGTTCATCATCGTGCTGATCGTGGTCGACTCGTTCGTCCTGTGGTTCTCGCTGGGCAAGCGCCTCAAGCAACGCTTCCCGAACGAGAACCTGAAGGGCGTCAGGCCGTACGCCCTGATGCGCACCCTCCAGATGCGCCGGCTGCGTCTGCCGAAGCCGCAGGTCAAGCGCGGAGAGCAGCCCTGAACACGACCCCTTCGGGCTTCTCGCCCGGCGCCGGACGGTGGCTGGGCGGGCTGGGCGGACTGCGCAACACGGTCCGCCAGGAGCTGGTGGCCCGCCAGCTGGAGGAGCAGATCTCGGCGCGCTTCCCGGTGGGACAGCGGCTGCGGGTGCTCGACGTGGGCATGGGCCAGGGCACCCAGGCGCTGCGGCTGGCCCGCGCCGGCCACAAGATCACCGGCGTGGAGGCCGACCCCTCGATGCTGGCGGCCGCCCGCGCGGCCCTCGCGGAGGAACCGGCCGGCATCCAGGAGCGCGTCGAGCTCATCGAGGGCGACGGCCGGGACACCGGCGTGCACTTCCTCCCCGGCGCCTTCGACGTGGTGCTGTGCCACGGCGTGCTGATGTACGTGGCGGAGCCGGACCCGATGCTGGCCGGGCTGGCCCGCGTCCTGGCGCCCGGCGGCCTGCTGTCCCTGGTGGTGCGCAACGCCGACGCGCTCGCGATGCGGCCGGGACTGTCCGGCGACTGGGACGGCGCGCTGGCGGCCTTCGACTCCGCCGAGTACGTCAACCGCCTCGGCCTGAAGGCGCGCGCCGACCGCCTGGCGGCGCTGACCGCCACGCTCGACGGAATCGGCGCGCCGCTGGAGACCTGGTACGGCGTACGGATCTTCACCGACACCGCGGCGGACGACGCGCCGCTGCCCGCCGACGGCGAGCTGGAACGGCTGCTGGCCGCGGAGGACCGGGCCGGGCGCACCGACCCGTACCGCTCGGTGGCCGCACTGCTGCACCTGTGCGGCGTACGGGGCGGAACGGGGAGCGAGGGACGCTAGGAGCGCGGGCGCGCAACCGGGCGTGCGCACGGGCGCGCGCCCCGGCCCCTGTCCCCCGCGCCACCTGCGCCCTGTGCGAAATCCCCTACGGGTAAAAGACAGGTAATCGCCCCTCTCCCGCGTCTTGTTCTTCGTGAGCACCGAGACCCCGAGAACCGCCTCGGCCACCGCCGAAGCGGAGCCCCCGCAGCCCTCCCTCCCCGTCCGCAAGACCTGGCGCGTGCTGTACGGCCACATCCGGCCGCACCGCGCCGCCATCGCCCTGGGCGGGCTGCTGACCCTGGCCGGCTCGGCCGCCGGCCTCGTCCAGCCGCTGGCCGCCAAGGCGCTGGTCGAGCGCCTGGGCGTAAACGAGTCGATCACCATGCTGCTGGTGCTGCTGACCGCGCTGGTGGTGGCGGGCGCCGTGGCGGAAGCGGTCGGCGCGTACGTCCTGGAACGCACCGCGGAGTCCGTGGTGCTCGCCGCCCGGCGCCGGCTCGTCGCCCGGCTGCTGCGGCTGCGGATGCCCGCGGTGGACCGCAGCAAGCCCGGCGACCTGATGTCCCGGGTCACCGCGGACACCACACTGCTGCGCGCGATCACCACCCAGTCGCTGGTGTCCGCCGGGACCGGCCTCGCCACCCTGGTCGGCGCGATCGTGTTCATGGCCCTGCTGGAGCCGGTGCTGCTCGGGGTGACGGTCGCGGTGATCGTGCTGATCGGCAGCTCCATGGGGCTGGTCATGCCGCAGATCTCCAAGGCGACGAAGCGGGCGCAGGAGGCCGTGGGGGCGATCTCCACGGCGCTGGAGCGGACGTTCGGCGCGTTCCGTACGGTCAAGGCGTCCGGCGCGGAGCGGCGGGAGGAGGCGGCCATCGAGGCGGCCGCGCGCGAGGCGTGGCGCGGCGGCATACGGGCCGCGAAGTGGCAGTCCCTCGCGATGTCCTCGGTGGGGCTCGCGGTCCAGGTCTCCTTCCTGGCCGTACTGGGCGTCGGCGGCGCACGGGTGGCCTCGGGGGCCACCGACATCGCCACCCTGGTCGCGTTCCTGCTGTACCTCTTCTACCTGATCGACCCGATATCCCGGCTGGTAGAGGCGGCGTCCGCCTACCAGGTGGGGTCGGCGGCGATCGCCCGGATGGCGGAGGCGGAGGACCTGGAGACGGAGCCCCTGGAGGCAGGGGATCAGGAAGGGACCGGGGCCGCCGCCCCCGCGAAGCCCGCGAGCGTCGCCTTCGAAGGGGTCACCTTCCGCTACCGCCCGGACCTGCCGCCCGTCCACCACGGCGTGGACTTCGTGGTGCCCGGCGGCGGCATGACGGCGTTCGTCGGCCCGTCCGGCGCCGGCAAGTCCACCGTCTTCGGGCTGGTGGAGCGGTTCTACGAGGCGGACGGCGGCCGGGTGCTGATCGACGGCACGGACGTACGGGACTGGCCGCTGGAACGGCTGCGCGCCCAGATCGGCTACGTCGAGCAGGACGCCCCCGTCCTGTCCGGCACCTTGCGCGAGAACCTGCTGTTCGCGGCACCCGGCGCCACCGACGACCAGCTGGCCCGCGTCCTGACCAGGACCCGGCTGGACGGCCTGGTCGAGCGACTGCCGGAGGGCCTGGAGACGCCGGTGGGCCACCGCGGCAGCAAGCTGTCCGGCGGCGAGCGGCAGCGCGTGGCGATCGCGCGGGCGCTGCTGCGCGAGCCGCGGCTGCTGCTCCTGGACGAGGCGACCTCGCAGCTGGACGCGGTCAACGAACTGGCACTGCGGGACACCGTCGCGGAGGCCGCCCGTACGACCACGGTGCTCGTGGTGGCGCACCGGCTGTCCACCGTCACGCTCGCGGACCGGATCGTGGTGATGGAGGCGGGACGGGTGCGCGCGGTCGGTACGCACGCGGAGCTGGTGGCGAGCGATCCGCTGTACGGGGAGTTGGCGGCGACGCAGTTTCTCGCCACGGCGCCGGATGACCGGGCGAATCAGGCGCCCTGACGGGACACTCCAGGCATGACGCCTTCACCGACTTCCCCGCACAGGGCGGCGGTCGCCGCGGCGGCCGCCCTGTGCGCGACCGCGCTGATGGCCGGCTGCTCCGGTTCGGGCTCGCCCGACTCCGCCGACCGGTCCCCCTCGTCGGCCCCCGCCACCTCCCCCGCGAAGGCGGCGGCCCCCAGCGTCAGCACCGACCTGCAGAACGCCTACCAGAGGGTGGTGAAGGACGTGCTGCCGTCGGTCGTCCAGATCACCACCGGGGAGGGGCTGGGCTCGGGGGTGGTCTACGACGCGCGCGGGCACATCGTCACCAACGCGCATGTCGTCGGCCAGGAGAAGACGTTCAAGGTGACCACGGCACGGGGCAGCCGCTCGCTGAACGCCTCGCTGGTCGCCTCGTACCCGGAGCAGGATCTCGCCGTCATCAAGATCGACAAGGCGCCGGGCGATCTGAAGCCGGCCACCTTCGGCGACTCCGCCAAGGTGGAGATCGGGCAGATCGTGCTCGCCATGGGCAGCCCGCTGGGGCTGTCCGGCAGCGTCACCCAGGGCATCGTCTCGGCGACCGGACGCACCGTCAGCGAGCCGAGCAGCGGCGGCGGTACGGGCGCCACCCTCGCCAACGTGGTGCAGACCTCCGCCGCCATCAACCCGGGCAACAGCGGCGGCGCCCTGGTCAACCTCTCCGACCAGGTCATCGGCATCCCCACGCTGGCCGCCACCGACCCGCAGATGGGCGAGGGCGCGGCCCCGGGCATCGGCTTCGCCATCCCGGCCTCCACCGTCCGCAACATCGCCGACCAGATCATCAAGGACGGCAAGGTCACCAACTCGGGCCGGGCGGCGCTCGGCATCACCGGCCGCACCATCGTCGGCCAGGACTTCGAGGGCGCCGGTGTGAGCGTCGCGAGCGTCAAGGAGGGCGGCCCGGCCGATCAGGCGGGCATCAAGGCGGGCGACATCGTCGTGAAGTTCGACGGGACCGCCGTCCGCACCATGCAGGACCTGTCGGAGGCGCTGGCGGGCCACAAGCCCGGCGACAAGGTGGAGGTGACGGTCGACCGGGACGGGGAGCAGAAGACGGTACGGGTCACACTCGGGACGATCTGAGCAGGTCGGGGCGGTGGGTGCCGGCCGGTACGGCTCTGGCGGGCACTGGCCGGTACGGATACAGCGGGCCCCGGCCGGGATGGCTCGGCGGGGGGGCCGGCCGGCCCCCCCCCCCCCCCCGCCCCCCCCCCCCCGCCCCCCCCGGCCCCCCCCCCCCCCCCCCCCCGAAAACGCCCCCCGCGCCCGGCCCCGCCGCTCCCGCACCGCCCTCCTCACCACCGCCCTCGCCCTCGCCCTCCTCGGAGGTCCTTCCACACCTCGCCGATCCAGGACTCCGCGTCCCCCTGGGTGGTGAAGTCCTCCGGCTGCACCGCGGGCTCCACCTCCGTGCCGTCGGCCTTCTCGAACCGCCACGTCCACACCATGTCCGCCTCCTGGTCCACCGAGTGCCTGCTCGTCGCGTACCACTGCCGCACCGGGGCGCGCCGGGAGGCCGTGCCGCCCCCGCGCCCGCGCCGGTGCGCCGTACGCCCGGCGTATGCCCCGCCAACGCGCGGTGTACGTCCCGCGTACGTGCTGTTCCGCAGCCTAACGGCCGTGTCGAGACCGGCCCCCGCGCGCCCGGTCGGCGCGGACGGGAGAAAATCGGCGCGTGGAACTGACTCTGCTCGGCACCGGAGCCCCCCGGGGGCTGCCGCGCCCCGGCTGCCCCTGTGCCGCCTGCGCCACCGCCGTCGGCGACGAGGCGCGGGCGGCCACCGCGCTGCTCATCGACGGGGCGCTGCTCCTGGACCTGACCCCGGGCCCCGCGTTCGCCGCCGCGCGCGCCGGGCATTCGCTGACCGCCGTACGGCAGGTGCTGCTCTCGCACCCGCACGACGGGCCCGCGATGGAGGTGCCCGCCGGGCTGCCGCAGCCGGGGCGGGTCGCGGACGGCCGGGAGCTGGCGCTGCTGGACGGGCACCGGGTGCGGGCCGTCGCGGTGGATGTGCCGGGCACCGGGTACGAGGTCGGCGGCCCGGAGGGCGAGCGGCTGCTGTATCTGCCGCCGGGCGCCGCGCCGGCCGGGCTGGCGGAGGGCGAGGGGCACGGGCGCGGCTCCGGCCCGTACGACATGGTTCTGCTGGACGTGCTGGGGCGGCCGGACGCGCTGGCGCGGCTGCGGGCGAGCGGGGCCGTGGACGCGGCGACCGATGTGCTGGGCGTTCATCTGGACCACGATGTGCCGCCCGGCCCCGAGCTGCACCGCAGGCTGGCGGCGGCGGGCGCGCGCGCCGTGCCGGACGGCACGTCGCTGCTGGTCGGCGAGTACCACGCGGTGCCCGACCTGCCGCGCCGCACGCTGGTGCTGGGCGGCGCGCGCAGCGGCAAGTCGGCGGAGGCCGAGCGGCGGCTGGCCGCGTTCCCTGACGTCCTGTACGTCGCCACCGGCGGCACCCGGGACGGGGACACCGAGTGGGCCGCGCGGGTCTCGGCCCACCGCGAGCGCCGCCCGGCTTCCTGGCGTACGACGGAGACCTGCGACCTGCTGCCGCTTCTCGAAGGCGGCGCCCGCCACGAGGAGCGGCCGGACGGCACCGCCGTACCGGACGCACCGGACGATTCGCCGCTGCTCATCGACTGCCTCGCCCTGTGGCTGACGCACGCCATGGACGAGGTGGACGCGTGGGACGACGGAAAGTGGGCGGCGGGCGGCGAGCGCGAGCTGCGCGCGCGGGTGGACGAGCTGGTCGCGGCGGTGCGCGGCACCCGGCGCCCGGTGGTGGCGGTGAGCAACGAGGTCGGCTCGGGGGTGGTCCCGGCCACCGCGTCCGGCCGCCGTTTCCGCGACGAACTGGGGCGGCTGAACGCGATGTTCGGCGCCGAGTGCGAACACGTCCTGCTGGTCGTCGCCGGACAGGCGCTCACGCTGCGCGGATGACACGGACCGCGGCACCCGGGCAGACACTCGCGCTACGCGGACGACACAGCCCCAGGCCCCGGCAGACGCTCACGCTGCGCGGGTGACACGGGCCGCGGCCCACGGGCAGATACTCGCGCTACGCGGACGGCACAGCCCCCAGCCCCCGGCAGACGCTCACGCTGCGCGGGTGACACGGGCCACGGCCCCCGGGCCGGCACTCGCGCTACGCGGACGACACAACCCCAGCCCCCGGCAGACGCTCACGCTATGCGGACGTCCCACCCCCCAGGCCCCGGGCAGGCACTCGCGCTACGCGGACGACAAGCCACCAGCCCACCAGTCCCCATCCCCTGCACAAACGCTTGCGCTGCGCGGATGACACGGCCCGTCCCACGCCCGTGTCCGCTTGCCCGCGCCCGCGCCGCCGGGTGGTCTTGGCCTGTGACCGATACGGAGGGCAGGGTGACCGGTGCGGGCGGCCCGCCGGTCCCCGCGGCCGGTCCGGCGACCGCCGCGGACGCCCCGTGGCGCGCCGCCGCGAAAGCCCCATGGCGCCCCGCCGCCGACGCCCCGGGGTCCCCCGTCTCGTACCGCTTCGACGCCGCCGTACGCGCCTACGTACGCCGCCACCCGCTGGCCACGGTCGTCGCGCTCGGCGAGGGTCTGGGGACCGCCTTCTGGCGGCTGGACAACGGGCGGCTGCACTGGCTGACCGTGGAGGTGCCGGAGACCGCGGCGGTTCGCCGGATGCTGCTGCCGGACGGGCCCCGGCGGCGGACGCTCGCCTGCCCGGTGACCGGCCCCGGCTGGCTGGACGCGGTCCGGGCGCCGGAGCGCGGGGTGGTGGTGACCGCGCGCGGCCTGCTGATGTTCCTCCGGCCGCCCGAGGTACGGGCCCTGTTCGCGGCGTGCGCGGAGCGCTTCCCCGGCGGCGCGCTGGTCTTCGACGCGGTCCCCCGCTGGTGCGCGGGCCGTACGGCTCCCGCCGCGCCGCCGCTGCGCTGGGGCGCGAACGCCGCCGACCTCCCGAAGATCGCGGGCGCACATCCGAACATCGTCGCCGTCCGCGAGGTACCGCCGCCCGGCCGCGGGCCGCTCGCCGGGCGCCTGGCGCGGTGGCGGCAGCACGTACCGCTGCTGCACACGCCCGCCCGTACGGTCACCGAGATCCGCTTCGGCGCCCGCCGGACCGCCGCGGCCCGCTTCCCGGGCGGCGCCCCGGCCGACCCGGAGCGGCCCGCCGGGCGCCGTTCCCGGTAATCTGCGCCGAATGAGCGCCCTGAACCTCGATGACTTCGCCCACCTGATCGAGCGCCCCGACGGCGGCGCGCGCCGTGACGCCGAGGAGCGCCGGGCGCGGCTGGCGGTGCGGCCGGGAGCCCTGGGCCGGCTGGACGAGATCGGCGAGTGGCTGGCCGCCACGCAGCAGCAGGTGCCGGTGCGGCCCGTCGAACGGCCGCGTGCGGTGCTGTTCGCGGGCGATCACGGCGTGGCGTCGCTGGATGTGTCGGGCCGTCCGGCCGGGAGCGCCAAGGACCTCGTACGGGACGTGCTGGACGGGTCGAGCCCGGCGGCGATCCTGGCGCGCCGGGCCGGGGTGCCGGTGCGCGTCGTGGACATGGCCGTGGACTGCGACCCGGCGGAGCTGCCGGAGGAGGTCACCCGGCACCGGGTGCGGCGCGGTTCGGGCCGTATCGACATCGAGAACGCGCTGACGGCCGAGGAGGCGGAGCGGGCGTTCCGGGCGGGGATGGCGGTCGCCGACGAGGAGGCGGACGCCGGTACGGACCTGGTCGCGCTGGGTGATCTGAGCGTGGGCGGCACCACCGCGGCCAGTACGCTGATCGCCGCGCTGTGCGGCACCGACGCGTCGGTGGTCACCGGGCGCGGCGGCGCGGGCATCGACGACCTGGCCTGGATGCGCAAGTGCGCGGCGATCCGCGACGCGCTGCGCCGGGCCCGGCCGGTCCTCGGCGACCAGCTGGAGCTGCTGGCGGCCACCGGCGGCGCCGACCTGGCCGCGATCACCGGTTTCCTGCTGCAGAGCGCGGTCCGGCGCACCCCGGTGATCCTGGACGGGGTGGTCTCGGCGGCCTGCGCGCTGGTGGCGCAGCGGGTGGCGTTCCGGGCGCCGGACTGGTGGCTGGCCGGGCAGGTCAGCGGGGAGCCGGCGCAGGCGAAGGCGCTCGATCGGATCGCGCTCAACCCTCTGCTCGATCACGGCGTCACTGCTGGTGAGGGGACGGGGGCGCTGCTCGCCCTGCCACTGGTGCAGGCGGCCGCGGCCCTGGCGGCAGACCTGCCCGTACGCGACTGACCGGGGCCGGACGGCACCGGCCCGCGCTCCCGCGGGACGACCGGATTCCGGCGGATCCGGTCGTCGGTGGCGCCCTCATCTGATCAATTTCCATGGGAGAAGTCCGCTTGAGCCGGGATGAGGACCGCACCCGCGGTCGGTGGTCACAGCGCGGCGCCGCGTACGCCGTCTGGTATCTGCGAGCCGTCACCTTCATCAATGTCCTCAGTGCCGTGTGGGTGTCGGTCGGCAACGACATCCGCCGGCACAACGTCGACGAGTTCTTCACTCCCTATCTGCTGACCGCGGGCTTCGCCTCCGGCGTCTTCTCGCTGTTCTTCGCGGTGACGATGCGCCGCCGCAAGCGCGCCGCCTGGATACTGAACCTGGTCCTCTCGGGGCTGTTCCTGGCGCTGTTCGCGCTCGCGATGGTGACGGCGCCGGAGTTCCGCCGGCACGGGCAGAACTGGTTCTCCTTCGTGGTGACGCTGCTGTTCGTCGTCTCGCTGCTGGTGGGCCGCAAGGAGTTCTACGCCAAGGGCGACCGCTCCAACCCCAAGCTGGCCGCGGCCGTCGCGCTCGGCGGTCTGCTGGTCACCTCGCTGCTCGCGGCGTGCCTCGTCACCGTCGCCAACACCGCATCGAGCGGCCACTCGACGTTCCTGGAACGCTGGCGCTACGGCGTCATGCGGCTGGTCTCCATCGCCGCCGACGACTCCCGCTTCCCCGGCATCGCCACGCCGAACTGGGTCAACGTCGTCATCAACGTGATGAGCACGGTCCTGCTGCTGCTGGTGCTGTGGGCGGCGTTCCGTTCCGTACGGAGCACCGACCCGATCACCGCCGAGGACGAGGAGAAGCTGCGCGACCTGCTGGCGCGGCAGGGCGACCGGGACTCGCTGGGCTACTTCGCGCTGCGCCGCGACAAGAGCGTCATCTGGTCCCCCAGCGGCAAGGCGGCCATCACCTACCGCGTCGTCGGCGGGGTCTCGCTCGCCTCCGCCGACCCGATCGGCGACCCGGAGGCGTGGCCCGGCGCCATCGACCTGTGGCTCGCCGAGGCCCGCGCACACGGCTGGACGCCCGCGGTGATGGGCGCGGGCGAGGAGGGCGGCACGATCTACGCCCGGCACGGCCTGGACGCGCTGGAGCTGGGCGACGAGGCGATCGTGGACACGGAGGAGTTCACGCTGGAGGGCCGGGCGATGCGGACCGTCCGGCAGGCGTACAACCGCGTCAAGCGGGCCGGCTACACGGTCCGTATCCGCCGCCACGCGGACATCCCCGAGCCGGAGATGGACCGGCTGCTGAAGCTGGCCGACGACTGGCGCGACGGCGAGACCGAGCGCGGCTTCTCCATGGCGCTGGGCCGGCTGGGCGACCCCGCCGACGGGCGCTGCGTGATGCTCGAATGCACCGACGCGGACGGCGAGCTGCGCGCGCTGCTCAGCTTCGTGCCGTGGGGCAAGCAGGGCCTGTCCCTCGACCTGATGCGGCGGGACCGGGACTCCGACAACGGGCTGATGGAGTTCATGGTCCTGGAGCTGATCCAGCGTGCGAAAGAGGTGGAGATCACTCAGGTCTCGCTGAACTTCGCGATGTTCCGCTCCGTCTTCGAACGCGGTGCGCGGCTCGGCGCGGGCCCGGTGCTGCGCCTGTGGCGCTCGCTGCTCAGCTTCTTCTCCCGGTGGTGGCAGATCGAATCGCTCTATCGCGCGAACGCGAAATACCGGCCCATCTGGGAGCCCCGGTACATGCTCTTCGAAAAGAGCACCGACCTGCTGCGCATCGGCATCGCGAGCGCCCGCGCCGAGGGCTTCCTCGAAGCGCCCGGCCTGCCGAAGTGGCTCAACCGCAAACACCTGGAGACCAAGAGATGAGCGAGCCGGTCCTGCGCCGCGCCGTGCGTGCCGAGTGGGGCCTGCTGTTCCGGACCCTGTGGTCCGGGTTGCGTACCAAAAAACTGGCGGCCATCCCGATGACCATCGCCGCCGTCCTGCTCACCTCCCTCTTCCAGATCGTCCAGAACCAGTCCTGGGGCTATCAGTTCGTCCAGAACATCGGCTCCGTACAGGCCGACGAGCACCTGTGGCTGGCGCTGCTGCGCACACCGCTGTCGCTGTTCGTGCCCGCCCTGGACCTGCCGGTGTGGGGCGCGCTGGCGCAGATCCTGCTCGTCTTCGGCATCTGCGAGATCTGCCTGGGCCGGGCCCGGACGCTGCTGATCGCGTACGCGGCCACCCTCGCCGGGACGATGTACGCGCGCATCGGCATCTGGCTCGGCCCCGACAACCCCATCGGCCTCCCGCCGACCGACGCGTTCGTCCACGACACCGGGCCCTCGGCTGCCGTGGTGGGCCTCGGGATCTTCGTGTGCTGGGTCTACCGGGCGTGGTTCACCTGCGCGCTGGTGGTGCTGTCGATGGTCTACGAGGTCGTGTTCATCAAGAACAACCTGGCGGGCCGGGAGCACATCGCCGCCGTCGTGGTGCTGCTGGTGCTGTGCGGGGTGTGGGAGGTGCTGCACCGGCGCAAACCGCGCGGGGCGCAGCGGGCCAGGGCCGGCGGCTGAACGGCTCCCGAAAGGTTTCGGCACCTTTCAGGAGCTCGGCGCCCCGCCGATGACGTGGTTGACCCGGCGGCGCAGCCCGTTCCAGCGCCGGTCGTGCCGGAAGGCGCGGACCTTCGCCTTGGCGCGGGCCTTGGGGCGCCGCCGGTAGAACCGTTTCGCCCAGGGTGAGTTCGGCCGCGCCAGCCGGACCGCCCCGAACAGCGCGACGAACGGTACGAACACCCCGATCACCGCCAGCCTCCCCTTCCCCTTGAAGAGCGCCACCAGTGCGAACAGGAAGTTGATCCCGACGGTCCGCACCACCCGGAACCGGTTGTGGAACTCGTCGGGGTCCAGTTCGTTCACCCCGAACGGCAGCGCGCCGCCCAGGATCAGCGCCACCAGCGCGGCCGTGACGATCACGATCTCCACGCTCTTGGTGCCCTGCTCGCTCCAGTACACGTCGTCCAGGTGCAGGATCAGCGCGAACTCGTCCAGCACCAGCCCGACGCCCATCCCGAACAGCACCGCCGCTATCCCGGACCCGTACCCGTGGCGCCCGCCGGCCAGCGCGGTGAACCCGCCGACGACCATCAGCACCACACCGGGCACCACGTGGTGGATGTGCAGGCCCCCCGGCGAGATGTTCCGGAAGGGGCCCTTCCCGGCCCGGATCAGCCGGGTGATCACCCGGGTCACGGCAAACGTCAGCACGAAGGAGACGAGCGCGAGCAGCAGGGGCAGCTTCCCCGGCTCGATGATGTTGCGGAACCACCAGTGACCCATGCCACGCACTCCCCGTTTGTCGCGTATAGGGGCAATTTACGCCGTACGGTCCGTGGCGGCCGGGTTAGCCTGCCGCGGTGAACGACGCCGCCACCTCCTCCGGCCCCCCGCCTTCCCCCACCCTCGGGGACGCCATGCGTTTCGCCTTCGGCACGCTGACCGTGCTGCCGGTACGGCTGCGCCGCTGGGACCGGGCGGCGGCACGCGGCGGCATGCTGTGCGCACCGGTCGCGGGCCTGGTGATCGGCCTGGCCGCAGCGGCCCTCGGCTCGCTTCTCCTCCTCCTCGGCAGCGGCCCCCTCCTCGCCGCCGTCGCCACGGCCGCCGTCCCCGCCGCCCTCACCCGCGGCCTCCACCTCGACGGACTCGCCGACACCGCCGACGGCCTGGGCAGCGGCAAGCCCGCCGACGACGCGCTGCGCATCATGAAGCAGTCCGACATCGGCCCGTTCGGCGTCATCACGCTGCTGTTCACCCTGCTGGCCCAGGTGGCCGCCCTGTCCCACCTCTACGAACAGAGCTGGACCCACGGCGCGGCAGCCGCCACCCTCTCCGCCGTCACCGCCCGCTGCGCCCTCACCCTCACCGCCCGCAAGGGCGTCCCGGCAGCCCGCCCCGAGGGCCTGGGAGCAGCGGTGGCCGGCACGGTACCGCTGCGCTGGGCGGCGACGGCGGCGGCTACGGTGCTCACCTTGTCCACAGCCACCGGCGCCCTCCACGGCACCTACAAAGCCCTCCACATGGCCCTGGCCACCCTCCTGGCCCTCGCCACAGGAGAAGCCGCCCTACGCCGCTGCCGCCACCGCTTCGGCGGCATCACGGGAGACGTCTTCGGTGCGATCGCGGAGGTTACGGGACTGGTTGTTCTGGTGGTGCTGGCGGTGGGGTGAGGGCCGGGGCCAGGCCGCCTACGCCGCCTAAGTTGGCCCCGTGGAGCACGACAACGAACCCCAGCGCATGTCCAACGCCGAGCTGGAGCAGTTTCGCGAGCTCCTGCGGCGCTACTGCGCGCAGGAGCTCGACCAGTGGGAGGCGTGGCAGGCGGAGACGCCGTACGGTCCCGTATACGTCACTTTGAGCCGGGCGCTACCGGAGGGGACGGACGGGAGTGCGTACCGGCCTCTCTAGATGCCCCACCTCCCCCGGCCTCAGCAGGTCTCCCGCCAAGCGTCCAAATGCAGCCGCTTCTGCATGGAGCTGAGTCCCAGGCGCTTGGAGTTGCGGCAGAAGCGGGAGGCCGGGAGTTCGTATTCGACGTGGAAGACGGCCTTGTCGGCCTCGATGAAGGGGGTCATGGCCGCGCACTCGCCGTACTCGGCGCACTGCTCGTTGACGGCGAAGTCGAAGTCGCCGACGAGCTGGGGGATCTGGTCGAGGTCGTTCTTGAGGCCGACGGACATGCCGCGGTCGTGGGCCAGCTTGGCGATCATGCGGTTGAAGGCGAGCTGGTCCTCGGCGGTCAGGTCGAAGCCGGTCTTGTTCTTGTAGCCGTCGACGTTGTCCGGCTCGACGGCGTCGAAGCCCTTGTCGCGGCACATGTCGAAGCGCTTCGCCATCAGGGGGCGCAGCACGTCCAGGCGGCGGATGTCGAGCCAGCGCTCGCCCTCCCAGCCGTTCTCCTCGCCGATGACGTTCTTGGGGAAGCGGCGCGCGTCCGGGCGGAAGTCCTCGTAGGCGCCGACGCTGATGTAGCAGATGGCCTTGCGGCCGCGCTGGTGGAGGTCGGCGACCGTGGCGGCCTTGTGGTTGAAGCCGTCGATGTCGTAGACGGGCGCGTCGACGGACAGGTCGAGCTTTCCGGTCAGCTGCCACTGCCAGGCGGTGCCGGGCTCGGGGCGCCAGATGGGCTTGTGCGTACCCGTGCCGCCGGGGCTGCTCGGGCTCCCGGTGCCGGGGCTCGCCCCGTGGCTGGGCTTGCCGTCCGGGCCGTCAGGTATCTGGGAGCAGGCGGTGGTGACCAGCAGGAGCGAGCCGAGGAGGAGCAGCAGTCTCTTGCGGAAGCGCGGGGACGTCATCGGGGGGTCTCCAGGAAGGGGGGTAGGGCGTCCCAGGGGTGCGGCGCGGTGCCGGGGACGGCGCAGTGCACGGCGGCCCCGCGCTGCCGGGCCAGCTCGGCGGCGGCCTCCGCGCAGGTCTCGGGGAGGCCGTGGATGAGATGGCAGAACCGTTCGGGCGGGTGGTGGGCGGTCCACTCCGGGATCTCGGCGTTCTCGTACGCCGCCCAGCTGTTCTCGAAGGTGACCAGGAGGTCGGCGAAGTCGAGGTAGCGGGGGTGCGGGTGGAGGCCGTGGTTGAGGACGACGGTAGCGGCCCCGGTGGCCCGCGCGGCGACCGTCAGCCGGCTGTAGTGCGCGAGGAGAGCGGCGTCGGCGGCGGCCTGGTCGAAGAACGCGCCGTCGGCCCCGTACCAGTCGCGGTACCGCAGCAGGTCCTGGGCGACGGCCGCGTGCGGACGGCGCCCGTAGTCGGTGTCGGTGTAGCCGAGGATGCGTACGCCCGCCTCCCGCAACCGCCGGGCGACCTCGGCGAAGTCCCGGTCGGGGGCGGCACCGGGGCCGCTGGCCGGGTTGAGCACCACACCGTAGAGGTCGGGCGCCGCCTCGATCAGCCGCTGCCAGGCGTCCGGGCGCTCGGCCGGGTGCTCGTAGAGGGGGACCAGCAGCTGGCGGGAGGGCGGACAGGGCTGTCGCGAGGACGGCCGGGTCATGGTTCGTGGGCTCCTGTCGGAAATGGGGCGAGATGCTGAGGATACGAGTACCGGCCACGGCAGGCGGATCCGGCGTCGGTTACCGGCCATAAGGAGGGGGACAGACCGGGGCGTCCATCATCGGGCCGCGGTGCGCGGATCCGGGCCGGGTACCGGCAGGGGCGAAGCCCTGGGCGGGAGCGCCCGCCCGTCGCGCCACGGCACCCGTATCCGGCGCCGGACGCCGACGAGGGGCGAAGCCCCATACGGAAACGCCCGCCCGTCGCGCCACGGCACCCGGCTCCGGCACCGAACACCGGCCACGGTCGGGCCCGTACGGGAACACCCGCCTGCCGGGCCGCGATGCGGGGACCAGGCACCGGACCGGACATGCAGGCGCGCGCCGTACGGGCGTCGAGCGGATGCCGCCTCCTCAGCGATGAGCCGTGGCCCTCCCCAGCAAGACCGAGACCAGCCCGCCCAAAACGAGCGCGGCCACCCCGCAGACGGTCAGCTGTGCGACGGCCGGAGACAGTGGCCCGGCCACCAGGAGAACCGTTTGAGCGATTGCGGCCAGGCCACACACCGCCGCCGCGACCGGCACCGCGCCGAACGCCTGGAGCAGCAGCGCCGTCCACAGCACCGTGCCCAGGCACAGCAGCCCCAGCGCGTGTGCCCAGTCCATCGGCGGCCCCTGCCGCCACACCGCGCTCCCGACGCCGCCGAGCAGCGCCAGGACCGCGAGGTAGCAGGCCAGGCAGCGGGCCAGCGCGCCGGAGGTGGCGCGCCAGAACGCGGCGAAGGTGGTGCTGGCGCGCAGCCCGGCCACCGCCCGGCTGCGGTAGCGGTACAGCAGCCATTCGGCCGGGCCCATGCTGAGCGTGAGGGCCACCGCCGCGGGCGCCGCGACCTCGGCGTGCGCCCCGTACCGCAGGACGTCGCCGAGCGCCGTGTGCAGCACCAGGACGCCGATGGCCAGGCCGAAGAGCCCGTACGGCACGGAGGCCACCGCGCGCGGCGCGGGCCCGTCGTGCCGGGGCTCGCTGCGGCAGCGCCACACGGTGACGGCGGCCAGCGTGAGGGCGGCGCCGAGCGACAGCACGAGCAGCCCTTCGCGTACGGGGTCCGGCGGCACGTACACCGCCATCAGCGCGGCGCCGAGCCCGACCGGGGCCAGCGCGCACAGCAGCCACCGTTCCTGCCCGAAGACGAGCAGGGCGGTCGCGGAGCCGAGGTAGACCGCCTGGCCGGCGGCGAAGATCACCGCGCCGGGGGCGTCCGCGTCGGCGACACCGACCGCCCAGGCGACGCCCGCCCCGAACAGCGCGCCCAGCGGCGCGCCGACGGCCAGCGAGCGGGCGGCGGGCCACCGTTCGCCCAGGCCCAGCCAGGAGTACGCGCGGTGGGCGAGCGCCTGGTTCCAGACCCATCCGGCCAGGGCGCCCGCCAGCAGCGGGAGGGTGCCGGCGGGCAGCCCGTGGGAGTCCGGCGGCCCGGACAGCAGGTGGGAGCCGACGACGTAGGCGAGGCCGGGCAGGGCGAAGACCAGGGCGCGCAGCAGGCAGCCGAGCAGGCTGACCCGCCAGGGGTCGGTGAGGACGCGGTCCGGTTCCGGGTAGCGGCGCGGCACGCGCTCGTACAGTTCCTCGGCGAGGGCGAAGGAGTTCTCGCGCCCGTAGGTGAGCTTGATCTGGTCGTCGCTCATGCCGTCGGACTCGATGATCGCGGCGATCTCGTCCGGGTGGACGGCGGCGGCGATCAGATCGCCCATGCGGCCGGCGAGTTCGTCGACCGGGTCGGGCGCGGCCCACTGCGGGCGCTGCGGACGTGGCACGTCCGGCAGATCGTCCGTACGGCCCTTGCCCTCCCCCGGTACGAGCCAAAGGGGTCCGCTCACCAGCCGCCCCCGTCAGCGGCGAGCGGGGCGCGCCACGGGCCGCGCAGCTGGAGGGTCCACTCCTCCCGGGATTCCTGCGTCTCCTGCGCCTGCCGGTCCGCGCCGTCGAGTTCGCGGTAGATGGTGCGGAAGCCGTCGACCGAGCGGCGCAGCGTGAACTGGTCGATCACCCGCTGCCGGGCCCGGCTGCCGAGTTCGGCGCGCTTCTCCCAGCCGCCCTTGAGGAGTTCGAGGGTGGCCTTGGCCATGGCCTCCGGTTCCCGCGGCGGTACGACGAGCCCGGTGTCGCCGACCGCCTCGCGCACCCCGCCGACGTCGGTCGAGACCGTCGAACGGCCGCAGGACATGGCCTCTATCAGGCTGAACGGGAAGCCCTCGGAAATGCTGGAGAGCATGACGATGCTGCCGGCGGCGTAGGCGCGGGCCACGTCGTCGATGCGCCCCTCCCAGCTGAGCCCGTCGGTCACGCCGAGCGAGGCGGCCAGCTTCTCGCACCGGGTCTTGTATGCCTCGCCGCCGGCCGGCACCCCGCCGAACAGCCGCAGCCGCAGGTTGGGGACCTCGGCGCGGCACAGCGCGTAGGCGCGGATGAGGGTCTCCAGGTCCTTGATCGGGTCGATCCGTCCGGCCCAGCTCAGCGTCGGTTCGTCCGGCTCCTGTTCGGCGTGCGGGAAGAGCTGTACGTCGACGCCGTTGTAGACGGTCCGTATCTTCTCGGGCGGGGTGCCGCCGCGCTCCTCCCAGCGGGTGTTGTACTTGTTGCACGGCGTGATCAGGTCGGCGGCCCGGTAGCTCTCGATCGTCAGCTGCCGGTAGAAGCCGAGCATCAGGGCCTTGACGGGCCAGCGCTGCGCGTCGCGGCGGTAGCCGAGGTAACGTTCCCGCAGGTAGATGCCGTGCTCGGTGAGCAGGAACGGCACGTCGTCGAACTCCTTGGCGGCGAGCGCGGGCAGGCAGGCCAGCCCGTTGCTGACCGCGTGCGCGACGCTGTCCTCCGGTACCCGTACGGCCAGCGGGCGCAGCGCGTGCTCCAGCAGGTCGGTGGCGGTCAGCGCGTCGTGGACGGTGGGCTCGGCGGCGCGGGTGGCGACGTGCGGCAGGGTCCAGATCCACATCAGGGAGCGCAGCGCGGTCTCGGTGCGCAGCGCGGCGCTGAGCCGCCCCTCGCGGGCGAGCGCGGCCAGCGCGTACAGCTCGGTGCCGAAGTCGGTGCAGGACTGCGGGTCGAGCATGGAGAGCAGGAAGCGCTCGTAGGTGTCGACGAAGCGACGCCGCTCGCGCCCCCGGAGCCCGGCGCTCCGGCGGCCCGGCGGCGGGCCCCACATCGGCACGGAGGACTGCGCGTAGACGTTGGCGGGCAGGTCCCAGGTCACCGGTTCCCGGCCGCTGCCGGTCAGCGCGATGACGTTGAAGCGGACTTCCGGCATGCCCCGTACGAGCTGGTCGCACCAGGTGGAGACGCCACCGTGGACGTGCGGATAGGTGCCCTCGGTCAGCATGGTGACATGCCGGCCGGGCTGTGGCGCGTCGTCCGGCCGCGGACTTCGGCTGCCGACCTCGTACAGGGTTGCGTTCATGGCAAATCCCCCCCGGGAACATAGGTGCTGGGTGGAGCGGTGTGGTGCGCGCGGGCGCGGGTGCTGCGGGCACCGTGCGGGCGCGGTGGTACGGCCGGCGGCCGTGCCGGCCCGGTGCGGCGTGCGGGCGCGGACTGCGGGGACGTACGCGGGCACGCTGGTGCGGCGAGCGGGTGCCGGTGTGCGGGCACGCCCGAGAGGCACCGGTACGGACGGGTCCGTACCCACGCGTCCGTACCGGTGCCTGAAGACGGGTGCGCCCTGCTGCACCGGTGCGTCGGTGCGGGCGCGATGAGTCTGTGCGGTGGGAGCTGTGCGGTGTCTTTGGTGCGGGGTGGTGCGGTGCTGCGGGTACGGCCGCGCGCGGGCTGCGGTGCGGGCGCGCGCCGCGCGTGGCCGTGGTGCGACGTCATGGGGTGGTGCTGTGTGCGTGCTGTGCGTGCGGGCGGGCCGGGTTCGGTCGGCGACGGCGGTGCGGGTACGCGACGGCCGGCCGCCCGGTCCCGGCCCGCCGGTCCCGGCAAGCGGGCCGGGCGGTACCGGGAACGCGTCAGGCGGTCGTCGGAAGCTTGAGCGTGATGGCCGCTCCGGGCGACTGCGCTGTGGCCCACTCCGATACCCGTCCGGCATAGCGAGTGCCGAAATCCGCGGTCCCATTCGGGAGTTGTGTTCTGGTTCCGTCGGGCATCGTAGCCGCAGCGGCCACCCCGGCCGGCGACGTGATGGTGACAGTGTCGCCAATTCTGTATGCCGTCACCGAACCGGCGTCCAGGGCCTTCTGCCAGGCCGCACGCTGCTGCATCTCGCGTCCGATGTCCCGGTGGCGCTGGTTGACGACCGGCGTGTCGGCGGCGAAGAACCCGCGATAGTCGGCCAGAACTTTGTCCAGAACCGGATAGGCGATCCGGTCCTCGGCGAGGTTCGACTGATGGATGTAGTGCGGGCGCGGGTCGTTGGCCAGAGCATGCCCGAGAGCGGTGCGCGCCTCCAGCGGAACGATGTACGAGGTGTAGCCGGTGGAGGTCGGCAAGGGCGCGGGCAGACAGGTGGAGTTGGGGTCGGTCTCGCAGATCCCGCTGCCGCCGTCGGCCTTGCTGGTGTAGATCCAGTTGTACTCGTCGGTCTCCTCGGCCGCCGTCGCCGCGTTGTAGAACACGTTCATCGGGTAGCGCGGCACGGTCAGCGCCGGGCCGGCCTGCCGCTGCGCGGATTCCCGCGAGTTGTCGCTGGCGAGCCACTTGACGCCGGTGGCGGTGAGCGCCGGGGCGAGGTTGGGGTTGTCCTGCGGCTGCTGCGGCGTGGACTTCAGGCCGGAGTGCTCGCCGGTGACCAGCTCCGAGGCGTCCACGTCCAGGCCCTTGGCCACGCCCCAGGCGTGGTTCTTCTCGATCTCCGCGGTGATCTCGCTGCGGCTCACCCACCGGGTCTGGCCGAACCAGTCCTTGGCGCAGCGCCAGGGCACGGTCGAGGTGTCCTGCACACAGCCGAGGAAGGGGTGGGTGTAGGTGTGGTTGACCCAGCGGTATGCGGACTTGTCGGCCAGCAGCCGGTCGGCCAGCGCGTCCACGCCGCCGTGTTCCGCCTTCCACTCCTCGCCGGAGCCCGCGTTGTAGACCATGTCGAGCTGGTAGCCGCGGTCGCGCTGCCACTGGGCGGCGTACGCGGCGTCCGCCTCGGTCATCCGGATCTGCGCGGTGTCCGGCACACCCGGCGGGCAGTCGAAGTCCCCGGGGGTGCAGTTGTTCTTGGTGTCCCAGCGGGAGTCCGGCGCGAAGACGTCGTCGACCTGTACGGAGAAGTAGTTGCGGCTCTGGCCCAGGTGGACGCCCTGCGTCAGCCAGTCCACGATGCCCCGGGCGAGGAGGCGGAACTGCTGCTGGTAACGATTCTGCGCGAAGGTGACGACCAGCTCCCTGCGGCCGTCGCGGGCGTACTCGCCGATCAGCGAGCCACGTGTGGAGCCGCCCGGCACCGCCGCGTCCAGGTACGTCGTGAACGTGGCGCCCGCGGGCGGGTTGGTGACCGGCTGGGCGATGTAGCCGTACGACTCGGAGACCTTCGGGTCGGCGTCCTCGAAGGGCACCGCGCCCTTGAGGTAGCCGAAGGGCCCGGCCTTGCCCGCGTCGGTGGTGCGGGTGGCGAAGCCGTCCAGCACACCGGCGTAACCGCCCTCGTCGGGCGTGCGCAGGCCGACGTCGGGCCGCGCGTAGGTGTAGGCGTCCACCTGCGGGATCTTGTACGTGGCCTCGTACGCCTTCAGGGCCGCCAGCTCCGGCGAGTCGGCGCTGCCGAACGGGTTGTCGTTCGGCATCACCACGCCCTGGAACTTGGCGCGCGGCCGGCCGTCGACAGTGTCGCCGAGGAACGCCTCGTTGATCACCGGGCGGCCGGCGGCCGACAGATCGACGGTCGTGTACGGGATGCCCTGGCTGCGCAGTTCGCTGACGATGGCGTCGGTGGTGTCACCGCCGTCGGTGATCACCAGCACCCGCAGGTCGATGCGGGGCACCACGTCGGCGGCGGCCTGCGCCGCCTGGGCGGGCGTGCTCGCCACCGCCAGCGGTAAGGCCGTGACGAACGCCGTGGCGAGCGCCGTGAGAACCCTGGCCGGTCTGATGGACGACTTGTTGTTGCTGCCCATGGGCGCAGTCCCTTCCCCCCGGAAGTCCCCCTGCTTCCGGAAGCGCACCGGGCAGGCTCGTGCTCATCATGCGAAGGTTCGAGGGCGTGTATCCCACAGTCACCACGACTGTGACACACGTCTCATTCGTCGCACGGGAATTGACGGCGGAACCCGGCACGCCGGACCGGCCGTGTTTCCCGTGAAACCGGCAACGTCCCGGCTGGTGGGGCGCATTGAGGCCCACGGTACGGGTGGTGAAGATGTGACAGGACGGCCGATACGGCATCAAGCGGTTACGGGCGGCGGGCCCGAGCGTAGGCTCGGCCGCAGCAGCGCCTTGGGCGCGAACGGATTCCCGGACGGAACAGGACTTTCATCACCGTGACTGCACTGACCCTCAGCACATCCTCCGCCGCGACGTTGCGTGCGGACGCCGTCGTCGTCGGCCTGGCCAAGGGCGCCAAGGGCGCCGTGCTGGCCCCCGGCGCCGAGGCCGTGGACAAGGCGTTCGACGGCAAGCTCGCCGCCGTACTGGAGACCCTCGGCGCGAGCGGCGCCGAGGGCGAGGTGACCAAGCTGCCCGCCGCCTCCGGTCTGAAGGCCGCGGTCGTGCTGGCGGTCGGTCTGGGCAAGGCCCCGGCCGAGGACGCGGAATACGACGCCGAGACGCTGCGCCGCGCCGCCGGCTCCGCCGCCCGCGCCCTGGCCGGCAGCAAGAAGGCCGCCTTCGCGCTGCCCGCGGAGGACGCCGGGGCCGTCGCGGCGATCGGCGAGGGCGCGCTGCTCGGCGCGTACGCCTTCAGCGCGTACCGCAGCAACGGCGACACGAAGGCCGCCCGCGGCGCCAAGAAGGCCGACGACAAGTCGGCGCCGCTCGCCGAGGTGGCGATCCTCGGCGGCAAGCCGCGCGACAAGGCCCACAAGGCCGCCGTCGAGCGGGCCCAGACGCTGGCCGCCGAGGTCAACCGCGCCCGCGACCTGATCAACACCCCCTCCAACGACCTCACCCCGAAGTCCTTCGCCGCGCAGGCCCAGGCCGCCGCGAAGGAGTTCGGCCTCAAGGTCGAGGTGCTGGACGAGCGGGCCCTGAAGAAGGGCGGCTACGGCGGTCTGATGGGCGTCGGCCAGGGTTCGGAGAACCCGCCGCGCCTGGTGCGGATCGGCTACACCCACGCGAAGGCCGAAAAGACCCTGGCGCTCGTCGGCAAGGGCATCACCTACGACTCGGGCGGCATCTCCCTGAAGCCGGCCGGCCACAACGAGACCATGAAGTGCGACATGAGCGGCGCCGCCGCGGTGTTCGCCGCGGTCGTGGCCGCCGCCCGGCTGGGCCTGCGGGTCAACGTCACCGGCTGGCTGGCGCTGGCCGAGAACATGCCGTCCGGCGCAGCCCTGCGCCCCGGCGACGTGCTGACCATGTACAGCGGCAAGACCGTCGAGGTGCTGAACACCGACGCCGAGGGCCGGCTCGTGCTGGCCGACGCGCTCACCCGCGCCTCCGAGGAGCAGCCGGACGCGATCGTGGACGTCGCCACGCTGACCGGCGCCATGGTGCTGGCGCTGGGCAACCGCACCTTCGGGATCATGGCCAACGACGACGCCTTCCGGGCGAGCATCCACGAGATCGCGGAGGAGGCCGGCGAGCCGTCCTGGCCGATGCCGATGCCGTCCGAGCTGCGCAAGGGCCTGGACTCCCCGATCGCCGACCTGAAGAACGTCGGCGATCGGGCCGGCGGCGGCCTGCTGGCCGGTGTGTTCCTCCAGGAGTTCGTCGGCGAGGGCATCCCGTGGGCGCACCTGGACATCGCCGGTCCGGCCTTCCACGAGAGCGCGCCGTTCGGCTACACCCCCAAGGGCGGCACCGGCTCCGCGGTCCGCACCCTGGTGGGCCTGGCCGAGCGCACCGCCGACGGCGACCTCGGCTGACCCCGTAGGGTTGCTCCCGATGTGACGGTACGGCCCCGGGTACGGCACCCGGGGCCGTACGCGCGTGTACGCCGGTCGCCGCCGCGGCCGTGTGCCGCGTGTTCGCCCTCGACGAAATTCGTACACGCCTACGCCGGAGTAACCGCCAGCGCAACCCCCGGGAACGGCCATCGTGCCGCCCCGCAGCCCGGCCCGCCGTCCCGCCCGCGTTCAACAAGTGCGAAGATGGGTTCTTGGCAGGACAGGGCCCCCCTTACCCAGGGCCGATCCAAGAAGCGGCCGATCAACAGCCGCCGCCCGGTCACCGACGACCGGCTCCGGCGTACCCATGCATGGAGGACGTGACGTGGCGAACGACGCCAGCACCGTTTTCGACCTAGTGATCCTCGGAGGCGGTAGCGGCGGTTACGCCGCTGCCCTGCGCGGGGCGCAGCTGGGCCTGGACGTCGCCCTGATCGAGAAGAACAAGCTCGGCGGCACCTGCCTGCACAACGGCTGCATCCCCACCAAGGCCCTGCTGCACGCCGGCGAGATCGCGGACCAGGCTCGCGAGGCCGCGCAGTTCGGTGTCAAGACCTCCTTCGAGGGCATCGACATCGAGGGCGTCCACAAGTACAAGGACGAGGTCATCTCGGGCCTGTACAAGGGTCTGCAGGGCCTGGTCGCCTCGCGCAAGGTCACCTACATCGAGGGTGAGGGCCGGCTGTCCTCCCCGACCTCCGTCGACGTCAACGGCCGGCGTGTCCAGGGCCGCCACATCCTGCTGGCGACCGGTTCCGTGCCGAAGTCCCTGCCGGGCCTGAACATCGACGGCGACCGGATCATCTCCTCGGACCACGCGCTGAAGCTGGACCGCGTGCCGAAGTCCGCGATCGTGCTGGGCGGCGGCGTCATCGGCGTCGAGTTCGCCTCCGCGTGGAAGTCCTTCGGCACCGACGTGACCATCGTCGAGGGCCTCAAGCACCTCGTCCCGGTCGAGGACGAGAACAGCTCCAAGCTGCTGGAGCGGGCCTTCCGCAAGCGCGGCATCAAGTTCAACCTCGGCACCTTCTTCGACAAGGCCGAGTACACCCAGGACGGCGTCAAGGTCACGCTGGCCGACGGCAAGTCCTTCGAGGCCGAGGTGCTGCTGGTCGCCATCGGCCGCGGCCCGGTCTCCCAGGGCCTGGGCTACGAGGAGGCCGGGGTCGCCATGGACCGCGGCTACGTCCTGGTCGACGAGTACATGCAGACCAACGTGCCGACCATCTCGGCCGTCGGTGACCTCGTCCCCACCCTCCAGCTCGCGCACGTCGGCTTCGCCGAGGGCATCCTGGTGGCGGAGCGGCTGGCCGGTCTGAAGACCGTGCCGATCGACTACGACGGCGTGCCGCGCGTGACGTACTGCCACCCCGAGGTCGCTTCGGTGGGCATCACCGAGGCGAAGGCCAAGGAGCTGTACGGTGCCGACAAGGTCGTGGCTCTGAAGTACAACCTCGCGGGCAACGGCAAGAGCAAGATCCTCAAGACCGCGGGCGAGATCAAGCTCGTCCAGGTCAAGGACGGTGCCGTGGTCGGCGTCCACATGGTCGGTGACCGCATGGGCGAGCAGGTCGGCGAGGCCCAGCTGGTCTACAACTGGGAGGCCCTGCCGGCCGAGGTTGCGCAGCTCATCCACGCGCACCCGACGCAGAACGAGGCGCTCGGCGAGGCCCACCTGGCCCTGGCCGGCAAGCCTCTGCACTCCCACGACTGATCCCGGTCCGGGCGCGACCACATCCGCACTTTCTGTAAGGAGCAAGAGAAACCATGGCGGTTTCCGTAACCCTTCCGGCGCTCGGCGAGAGCGTCACCGAGGGCACCGTCACCCGCTGGCTGAAGGCCGAGGGTGAGCGCGTAGAGGCCGACGAGCCCCTGCTGGAGGTGTCGACCGACAAGGTCGACACCGAGATCCCCGCCCCCGCCGCCGGCGTGCTGGCCTCCATCAAGGTGGCCGAGGACGAGACCGTCGAGGTCGGCGCCGAGCTGGCGATCATCGACGACGGCAGCGGCGCGCCCGCGGCCGAGTCCGCCCCGGCGCAGGCCGAGGCGCCGGCCGAGGCCCCCGCCCAGCCCGAGCCCGCTGCGGCTCCGGCCCAGGAGGCCCCGGCCCAGGCCGAGGCTCCCGCGGCCCCCGCCGGTGGCGCCCAGGGGACCGACGTCGTCCTCCCCGCGCTCGGCGAGAGCGTCACCGAGGGCACCGTCACCCGCTGGCTCAAGGAGGTCGGCGAGGAGGTGGCCGAGGACGAGCCGCTCCTTGAGGTCTCCACCGACAAGGTCGACACCGAGATCCCCGCCCCCACCGCCGGCACCCTGCTGGAGATCCTGGTGGGCGAGGACGAGACCGCCGAGGTCGGCGCCAAGCTGGCCGTCATCGGTCAGAAGGGTGCGGCTCCGGCGCAGGCCGAGGCTCCGGCCGCTCCGGCGCCCGCCCCTGCCCAGGAGGCCCCGAAGCAGGAAGCCCCCAAGCAGGAGGCTCCGGCTCCGGCTCCGGCTCCGGCTCCCCAGGCGCCCACCACTCCGGCCCCGCAGGCCGTGACCACCCCGGCTCCGGACCCGGTTCCGGCCGCCCCCGCGCCGGCTCCGGCCGCCGCCCCCGTCACCCCGGCCCCCGCCGCGGGTGAGGCGGACGCCGCGTACGTCACCCCCCTGGTCCGCAAGCTGGCCCAGGAGAACGGCGTCAACCTGGCCACGGTCAAGGGCACCGGCGTCGGTGGCCGTATCCGTAAGCAGGACGTCATCGCCGCCGCCGAGGCCGCCAAGCAGGCCGCTCCGGCTGCCGCCGCTGCCCCGGCCGCCGCCGCTGCCAAGTCGACGGGTCCGGTCATCGAGGCGTCGCCGCTGCGCGGTCAGACCGTCAAAATGCCGCGGATGCGCAAGGTCATCGGCGACAACATGATGAAGGCCCTGCACGGCCAGGCGCAGCTGACCTCCGTGGTCGAGGTGGACATCACCAAGATCATGCGGATGCGCAACAAGGCCAAGGACGCCTTCGCGCAGCGTGAGGGCGTCAAGCTCTCCCCGATGCCGTTCTTCGTCAAGGCCGCTGTCCAGGCACTGAAGGCCCACCCGGTCGTCAACGCCCGGATCAACGAGGACGAGGGCACGATCACCTACTTCGACACCGAGAACGTCGGTATCGCGGTGGACGCGGAGAAGGGCCTGATGACCCCGGTCATCAAGGGTGCGGGCGACCTGAACATCGCCGGCATCGCCCGCAAGACCGCGGAGCTGGCCGGCAAGGTCCGCACCAACAAGATCAGCCCGGACGACATGTCGGGCGCGACCTTCACGATCAGCAACACCGGCTCGCGCGGTGCGCTGTTCGACACGGTCATCGTGCCGCCGAACCAGGTCGGCATCCTGGGCATCGGCGCCACCGTCAAGCGCCCGGTGGTCGTCGACCATCCTGACCTGGGCGAGACCATCGCCGTGCGCCACATGACCTACCTGGCGCTCTCCTACGACCACCGCCTGGTGGACGGTGCCGACGCGGCCCGTTACCTGACGACGGTCAAGCAGATCCTGGAGGCCGGCGAGTTCGAGACCGAGATCGGTCTCTGAGCACGGCAGCCGCCACACAGGTGTGCAGGGTCGGCCCCGGTTCGTACGACTTCGTACGAGCCGGGGCCGACCCGTTTTCGTTCCACGGATAATGGCCCTCCTGCGGTGGCCCCCGCGCCGTCCGTCGGCGCGCGGCCCGGCCGCCACCTGCCACACGCTCTGAAGGAGCACGTCATGACCCCGCCCGTCGTCCATTCGCTCCGCGAGCAGATCCGCGAGCACATCCTGGAGGGGATCGTCAGCGGGCGCTGGCAGCCCGGCGAGCGGATCGTGGAGCGGCGGATCGCGGTCGAGCTGGCGGTCAGCCAGACGCCCGTACGCGAAGCCCTGCGCGAGCTGGAGTCGCTCCAGCTGATCGAGTCGGCCCCGAACAAGGGCGTACGCGTACGGAATCTGACCGCCGACGACCTCAAGGAGAGCTATCCGGTACGGGCCGGGCTGGAGCAGGTGGCCGCGGAGCTGGCCGCCGGGCGGCTGGCCGAGGACACCGCGGCGCTGGACCGGGAGGTGGCGGCACTGTGCGAGGCGGACCGGCACGGCGACGGCGAGGCGCAGGTGCGGCACACGGTCGCCTTCCACCGGGAGATCGTGCGTGCGGCCCGTAACGCCGTCCTGCTGCACACCTGGGAGTCGCTGGGCGTCGAGGTGTGGACCACGCTCTCCATCCGCTGGTTCAGCCCGGAGCCGCGCTCGCACGCCCGGGACCACCAGGAGATCGTGGACGCGTTCCGGCGGCGCGACCCGAGGATCGGCGAACTGCTGAAGACGCATGTACTGAGCTGCGCGCCCCGGGTCTGATGCCTCAAGCCCTCAGGCGGCATGCCCCGGACTGATGCCTCAACCCCTCAGGCGCATGCCCCGGATCTGACGGCTCAGCCCCTCAGGCGCCCGCGCGGGGTCTGAATCCGCAGGTCCACAGCCGTATCGCCTTCGATTCGGAGCCGCAGGCGACCTGGCACCCCGTGCCTAAAAGGCTGGCACCCCGTGCCGACCTGCGGTTTTTCCTTCAACTTGCGTTGATCGATCATCGATCAGAGGCGTATCGTCGTTCCTGGGGCGCGACACCCCTGCCTGCCAAGCACTCATCGCACCTCCCTCCTTCGTCCGGAAAGGGGCCACCCATGCCCGATCCCGTGCGCATGCCGTACAGCCAGCTCGACCAGGTCCCGGACCGCGACCCGGAGGAGACGGCCGAGTGGCGCGAGTCCCTGGACGCCGTCACCAAGGCGGCCGGTGAGCACCGCGCCGCCTATCTGATGCGCCGTGCCGTGGAGCACACCGGTGCCCCGGGCCTCGCGCCGCTGGAAACCGACTACGTCAACACCATCCCGACCGCCGCCGAGCCCGAATTCCCGGGTGACGAGGCGATGGAGGCCCGGATCACGGCGTGGAACCGCTGGAACGCGGCCGCCATGGTCACCCGCGGCTCCCGCCTCGGCCTCGGCGGCCACATCGCCACCTTCGCCTCGGCGGCCTGGCTCTACGAGACCGGCTTCCAGCACTTCTTCCGCGGCAAGGAAGCCGACGGAAGCGGCGACCAGCTCTACATCCAGGGCCACGCCTCCCCCGGCATCTACGCCCGCGCCTTCCTCGAAGGCCGCCTCACCGAGGACCAGCTCGACCGCTTCCGCCAGGAGGCGGCCGGCGACGGCCTGCCCTCGTACCCGCACCCGCGGCGCCTGCCCTGGCTGTGGGAGTTCCCCACCGTCTCCATGGGCCTCGGCCCGCTCTCCGCGATCTACCAGGCGCGCTTCAACCGCTACCTGGAGCACCGCGGCATCAAGGACACCTCGAACTCCCACGTATGGGCGTTCCTCGGTGACGGCGAGATGGACGAGCCCGAGTCGACGGCCGCACTGGCACTGGCCGGCCGCGAGGGCCTGGACAACCTGACCTTCGTCATCAACTGCAACCTGCAGCGCCTGGACGGCCCGGTCCGCCCCAACTACAAGATCGTGCAGGAGCTGGAGGCCCAGTTCCGCGCGGCGGGCTGGAACGTCATCAAGTCCCTGTGGGGCCGGGCGTGGGACGAGATCTTCGCCCAGGACACCGACGGCGCCCTGCTGCGCCGCCTGCGCGAGACCCCGGACGCGCAGTTCCAGACGTACGCCACCCGCGACGCCGCCTACCTGCGCGAGCACTTCTTCGGCGCGGACCCGTCGCTGGGCCGTATCGCCCAGGGCCTGTCCGACGCCAAGCTGCTGGAGCTGTTCCAGACCTCCCGCGCGGGCCACGAGCCGCGCAAGGTGTACGCCGCGTACAAGGCCGCCGTCGAGCACAAGGGCGCGCCCACCGTCATCCTGGCGCAGACCGTCAAGGGCTACACCCTCGGCGAGGGCTTCGAGTCCCGTAACGCCAACCACCAGATGAAGAAGCTCACCGGCGAGCAGTTCCGCACCATGCGCGACCTCCTGGAGCTGCCGATCCCGGACAGCGCCCTGGACGCCGACGTGGTGCCCTACGCCCACCCCGGCGCCAACTCGCCCGAGATGGAGTACCTGCGCGAGCGCCGCGCCGCCCTCGGCGGTCCGGCCCCCGCCCGCAAGGTCGTCGCCAAGCCGCTGCCGATGCCCGCCGACAAGGCGTTCGATGCGCTGAAGAAGGGCTCCGGCTCGCAGGAGATCGCCACCACCATGGCGTTCGTCCGTCTGGTCAAGGACCTGATGCGGGACAAGGAGACCGGCAAGCGCTGGGTGCCGGTCGTGCCCGACGAGGCCCGTACCTTCGGCATGGAGTCGCTGTTCCCGTCCGCCGGGCTCTACTCCCCCGTCGGCCAGACCTACGACCCGGTCGACCGCGACCAGCTCCTGTACTACAAGGAAGCCAAGGACGGCCAGATCCTCAACGAGGGCATCACGGAGGCCGGTTCGCTGGCCGACTTCACCGCGGCGGCGACCTCGTACGCCACCCACGGCGAGCCGATGATCCCGTTCTACATCTTCTACTCGATGTTCGGCTGGCAGCGCACCGCCGACCAGTTCTGGGCACTCGCCGACCAGCTGGGCCGCGGCTTCGTCATCGGCGCCACGGCCGGCCGTACGACGATGACCGGCGAGGGCCTCCAGCACGCGGACGGCCACTCGCACCTGATCGCCTCCACCAACCCGGCGGCGCTCTCCTACGACCCGGCGTTCGCGTACGAGGTCGCGGTGATCGTCAAGGAGGGCCTGCGCCGGATGTACGGTCCGGACGCGGAGGACATCTTCTACTACCTCACGGTCTACAACGAGACCAAGGTGCAGCCCGCCATGCCGAAGGGCGAGGGCATCGAGGAAGGCATCCTCAAGGGCCTGTACCGCTTCAAGGAGGCCGAGCCCGCCGCCGCCGACGCGCCGCGCCTCCAGCTGCTGGCCTCCGGCACCGCCATCCACTGGATCCTGGAGGCCCAGGAGATCCTGGCCCGCGACTGGGGCGTGGCGGCGGACGTCTGGTCGGCGCCGTCCTGGACGGAGCTGCGGCGCGACGCCCTGGAGTGCGACGCCGCGCGCCTGGAGGGCGAGGACCGTATCCCGTACGTGACCCGCGCGCTGGCCGGGGCCCCCGGCCCGGTCGTGGCGGTCAGCGACTGGATGCGTGCCGTGCCCGACCAGATCGCCCCGTGGGTCGAGCAGGACTGGGCCTCCATCGGCACCGACGGCTTCGGCCTCTCCGACACCCGCGAGGCCGCCCGCCGCCACTTCGGCGTCGACGCCCAGTCGGTGGTCGTGCAGGCCCTGGCCGCACTGTCCCGCCGCGGCGACGTGAAGGCGGAGACGGTCAAGGAGGCCAAGGAGCGGTACGGGCTGTAAGCCCTTCGAGGCGCGGCGGGCGGTTCGTCCGCCGCGTTCGCCCCCACGGCATGTCCGCCCCACGCGCCGGCTCCGGCCGGCGCCCCCCGCTCCCGTGCGGAGACCACCTCAACCGCGCCCGGGGTCTCCGCACGGGATCTTCATCGGGGCAGCGCCCGGGACGGCCTCCCGGGCGGCATGATGCAGCCATGCGCGCTGCCCGGCTGATCAGAATGGTGCTGCTCCTCCAGTCCCGCCCGTCGATGACGGCCGCCGAGCTGGCGCGGGAGCTGGAGGTCTCGGAGCGTACGGTCGCCCGCGACGTGCTCTCCCTCTCCGAGGCCGGGGTGCCGGTCTACGCGGACCGCGGCCGGGCCGGCGGCTACCGTCTCATCGGCGGCTACCGCACCCGGCTGACCGGCCTCGGCCGCAGCGAGGTGGAGGCCCTCTTCCTCTCCGGCGTACCCGCCGCGCTGCGCGACATGGGGCTCGCGGACGCCGCCTCCGCCGCCCGCCTGAAGGTTTCCGCGGCCCTGCTGCCCGAGCTGCGGGACGCCGCCGACGGCGCCGCCCAGCGCTTCCACCTCGACGCGCCCGCCTGGTACCGCGAACCGGCCACCCCGGAACTGCTGCCCGCCGTCGCGGACGCGGTCTGGGACGACCGGCGCGTGGCCGCCCGCTACCGCCGCAAGGACACCGAGGTGGAACGGGAGTTGGAGCCGTACGGGCTGGTGCTCAAGGCGGGCGTCTGGTATCTCGCGGCACGGGCCGGTGAGGACGTACGGGTGTACCGCATCGACCGCTTCACCTCCGTCACCCTGCTCGACGACCGCTTCACCCGCGACCCCGATTTCGACCTGCCCGCCTTCTGGGCGGAGCGCGCCGCCCAGTTCGCCCGCTCGATCCTGCGGGACGAGGTGACCGTACGGCTGACGCCCGCGGGCGCCCGGCAGCTGCGGCACGTCACCGACCGCGCCGGCGCCGACGAGGCCCTCGCGGCGGCGGGCGAACCCGACGAGCAGGGGCGGATCACCGTCGCCCTGCCCGTCGAATCCCTGGACGTCGCCTTCGGCCAGCTGCTCGGCCTCGGCCCCGAAGGGGAGGTGCTGGCTCCGGCCGCACTGCGGGAACGGTTCGCCGCGGCGGCGGCGCGTACTTATGGGCTGTATCGGGAGTCGTGAGGGGGTGGGGGCGGGGGCTGGGGCCGCCCGTCCCCGACCGGAGCCTCCGCGTCTGCCCCGCCCGGAGCTTTCGTGCCCGCTCGCCCGCGCCGCCTACCGGTACCCGGTCGTGTCCGCCGGCTTCCCCGCCTGTTCGACTTCGGTGATGTAGCGCCAGGCGTCCGGCGCCGAGCCGTCCACGTCCGTGAAGCCGTACTCCTTCGCCAGGCCGCCGCTGGAGAGCGCCTGCCCGTTGAAGCGCGCCACCTCCGGATCGGCGGCCAGCGCCGCCACCGCCCGCCCGACGAACACCGGCGTCTCCGAGATCGCGAAGTGCGGGTTCTGCGCGCAGCCCGCCCGCCAGTTCTCCTCGGTGACCTTGAAGTGGGTGTCCAGCATGGCCTCCGAGCGCAGCCAGCCCGGCGTCACGCACACCGCCGTGCAGCCGTACTCGGGCAGTTCCTCGGCGAGCCCCTTCGCCATCCTGATCGGCGCGCTCTTGGCCAGGTCGTAGTAGAAGGGCTCCCGGTAGCGCCGGTTGAACTCCTCCGTACCGTCCGTCACCTCCACCACCAGCCCGCCGGGGCGGCGGATCAGCAGCGGCAGTGCGCAACTGCTGGTGATGATGTGGCTCTCGACCCCGAGCCGCAGGACGCGCAGCCCTTTCTCCAGGTCGTGCTCCCACATCTTCTTTCCCCACTCGACATGCACATCGCCGCCCCACAGGTCGTTGACGAGGAGGTCCAGCCGCCCCTGCTCGCGGTCGATACGCCCGGTCAGGGCCCGTACCGCCGCCGGGTCGAGGTGGTCCGTCGGTACGGCGACGCCGGTGCCCCCGGCCGGCGCTCCGGCCGCCGTCACCAGCTCGGCGGTCTCCTCGATCGTCTCGCTCGACCGGCCGACCTCGCTGATGTGCTCGCGGGTCGTACGGCCGGTGACGTAGACCGTGGCGCCGCCCCGGCCCAGCTCCACCGCCATCGCCCGGCCCGCGCCCCTGGTGGCCCCGGCGACCAGCGCGACCTTTCCGGTCAGCGGTCCCGGAGTGGTGGTTGTTGCGGCCATGGTGTTCTCTCCTTCACGCATGGCACGACCTTCGCGCCGAAACCCGACACCTTGTGTCCGGTTTTTGTGCGGCTTTCTGTGTCCGCATTCCTGGCGGAGCGGAGCGGGCTCCTGCCGGTGGGCCGGTACGGATCGGTGTGGATCAGTGTGTGCGGATCAGTGCGGATCGGTGTGGACTTTTCCCGGCGGTTCGGTGTGGATAACGACACCGTCGCATCTGGGGTAGTCCGCGTGCGGCGCCGCGCGGCAGCAACGATGCTGGACCCGTGATGGACGAGACGGAGTTCTGGCAGCTGATCGACAGCTCCCGCGAGGCCGCCGAGGGCGACCCCGAGGAGCAGGCGGATGCGCTCGTCGAACGGCTGGTGGCCCTCGACCCGGACTCCGTGGTCGACTTCGCCCGGCACTTCGAATCGCGCTACAACCGCGCGTACACCTGGGACCTGTGGGCCGCCGCCGCGCTGCTGCTGGGCGGCGCCGGCGACGACGCCTTCGACTACTTCCGCTGCTGGCTGATCGGCCAGGGCCGGGAGATCTTCGAGGGCGCGCTGCACGACCCGGACAACCTCGCCGACCTGCTGGATGTGTTCGACGAGGAGGTGGACGGCGACGCGGAGGAGCTGGGTTACGCGGCGGACGAGGCGTACGAACAGCTCACCGGCGCCGAGATCCCGGACCTCGGCCTCCCGGCCCAGCCACCCGAACCGCTCGGCACCTATATCGACAACGACGACGACCGCGCCCTGGCGGAACGTCTCCCCCGTCTGTGGGACCGCTTCGGGACCTGAGAGGGCCCGGGGTCAGGGAGCTACGGGGCATGGGGCGGGCCCGTTCCGGGTGCCGCCCTCAGACCAGCACCTTGCCCATCATCACGTCGTCCACGTACTTGCCCTCCAGCAGGAACTCCCCCGGCAGCACGCCCTCCACCGAAAAGCCCGCCGACTCGTAGAGCCGGCGGGCCGGGGCGTTGTGCCCGAGGACGCGCAGGGTGACGCGGCGGGCCCCCTCGTCCAGCGCCCGCGCGCAGGCCGCGTCCAGCAGGGTCCGGGCGACGCCCCGGCCGCGCGCCCAGGTGTCCACGGCCAGGCCCTGGATCTGCCGTACGTGGGCGTTGCAGGGCAGCGGCGTCGGCGGCACCAGCCGGATGTAGCCCGCCAGCCGGCCCGCGATCTCCGCCACGAGCAGGTCCTCGGGGCGGTGCCGGTCGTCGAAGAACCGGTCGTACGGGGGCTGCGGCCGGGGCGTGACCGCGTGCAGCGTGGACCACGTACGGCGGTCCAGCACCGCGAGCGGCTCCTCATCGGCCAGAACGGCGGTGCGTACGAACGATTCGGACATGCGTGCCACTGTGTCATGTGTCCGTCGCCGGGGGCAGTATGGCTGCCATGCGGATCGCGATTACCGGCTCGGCCGGTCTCATCGGTACGGCACTCGTCGGCTCCCTGCGCGCGGGACGCCCTGACCAGCCGTCGGACGGTGCCGGAACCGGCACCGGCGGGCACGAGATCGTCCGGCTCGTACGGCGCGCGCCGCGCGCCGCCGACGAGGTGCGCTGGGACCCCAGACGCCAGACCGTGGACGCCGCCGGGCTCGCGGGCTGCGACGCCGTGGTGCACCTCGCGGGCGCGGGCGTCGGCGATCACCGCTGGACCGACGCGTACAAGCGCGAGATCCGGGACAGCCGCGTCCTGGGCACGGCGGCGCTCGCCGAGGCCATCGCCTCCCTGGACACCCCGCCGCGGGTCTTCGTCTGCGGCAGCGCCATCGGCTTCTACGGCGACACCGGCGACCGGCGGACGGACGAGTCCGCGCCGCCCGGCGACGACTTCCTGGCCCGGGTCTGCGTGGACTGGGAGGAGGCCGCCGCACCGGCCGTCGAAGCCGGAATCCGTACGGTCTTCGCGCGCACCGGGCTGGTCGTCGGGCGCCAGGGCGGCGCCTGGGGACGGCTGTTCCCCGTCTTCAAACTGGGCCTGGGCGGCCGGCTGGGCAACGGCGGCCAGTACTGGAGCTTCATCTCCCTGCACGACCACATCGCCGCGCTCCGCCACCTGATCGACACCGACGGACTGAGCGGGCCGGTCAACCTCACCGCGCCCGAGCCGGTCACCAACCGCGAGGTCACCGCGGCGATGGGCCGCGTCCTCCACCGCCCCACCCCCTTCCCCGTACCGGCCCCGGCCCTGCGACTCGCCCTGGGCGAATTCGCCGACAACGTCCTCGCCAGCCAACGCATCATCCCCCGACGCCTCCTGTCCTCCGGCTTCACCTTCACCCACCCGACGGCGGACGAGGCGATCCGGGCGGCGGTCGGGGGGTGACTGCGTGCCACCTCACCCGCCGCCGTGGGCGACCGCGGCTCCGCGGCTCCCACCGACGGCGGTTGGCGGCACTGCGTGCCGCACCGTGCATCCGTGCGCGGTCTACGCGCGATCCCTCCGGCCGCGGGCCCGTTCTTAGGGTTCCAACCTCACGAACTCGGCATCCCGCGCGCCGGTACGGGGCAGGAGCCCCGTAGCGCCGGCACCGGGACCGACCTCGGGAGGGCACGTGCTGCGCACCGCATCGACCGTGGACGTCGTCATCGTCGGGGCCGGCCTCGCCGGTCTCGCCGCCGCCCACCATCTGACCAGCGCGGGAGCCACGGTCACCGTGCTGGAGGCCGCACCGTACGTCGGCGGCCGGACCAGCACCGATCATCTGGACGGCTTCCGGCTGGACCGCACCGGCCAACTACTCGTCACCTCGTACCCCGAACTCCGCACCACCCCCGGCCTCAGCGGCCTGGTCCTGTGTCACTTCGCCCCCGGGCTGTGCCTCCACAACGGCCGCCGGAACCAGCGCGTCGGTGCCCCCCGGAGCACAAGGGGCGCACTTTCGGCCGCGCGCGCCCTTTCGCGCGCCGAGCGACGCGCCGACCGTTCCGCCGCCCAAGTGCTGGCGGCCCGCCCGGCCTTCCCGCCGTACATCCCCGACGGGTTCCTCCGCCCCCTTCTGTCCACCCTCCTGTGCGATCCCGGACTCACCGGATCCAGCCGCAACGCCGCCCTGGCCCTGCGGTCCTTCGCCCGCGGACGGCTGTGCCTGCCCGCCGGCGGCGCCTCGGCCCTGCCCGAACTCCTCGCCACCTCCCTTCCCCCGGGCACCGTACGCACCTCCGTACGCGCCGTCTCGGTCTCGACCACCAGCGTCGGCACCGCCGCCCACGGGCAATTCCCCTGCCGTGCCGCGCTCGTGGCCACCGGCGCGCGCGATGCGGCAGGGCTGCTCCCGGGGCTGCGGGTCCCCGATTTCCACCCGGTGACCATCGTGCACCACACCACTGACAGCCCCCCGGCCCGCGAACCGGTGCTCTTCCTGCCCTCCGAAGGCCCGGTCGCGCACACCTTCGTCGCCAGCGAGGCCGACCCGTCCCGCGCCCCGGCGGGCCGCGCCCTGGTCACCACGACCGTGCTGGGCGCCCCGGCGACCCTGCCCGCCCGCGCGCTGGACAAGACGGTCCGCCCCCAACTCGACCGGATCTACGGCACGTCCACCGACGCCTGGGAGCTGCTGGCCGTCCACCACGACCCGGAGGCGGTCCCGGCCATGCCCGCACCGGACGATCCGCACCGCGCCGTACGACTGCTGGCCGGGCTGTACGTGTGCGGCGACCACCGGGACACCGGCACCGTCCAGGGCGCCCTGCGCTCCGGCCGCCGGGCCGCCCGCGCCGCCCTCGACGACCTGCGCCTGCCCCCGTTCCGCGAACCCTGCGAGCTGTCGGCCGCGGCCTGACGCGCGGCCGGAGGGCCGGGCAGACGGACGGGCAGGGCCTGCTATCGGCCCCGCCCGTCCGCCCGGCACGCTGTCACTCCATCACGCCTTTATTGCCGCCACCCGATCGCGGTACCCCCGTACCGCCGCCGCGTCCCGGTACGGCTCCAGCCGGCGCTCGAACTCACGGACGTACTCATGCGCCCGTACGGACCGCATCTCGGACGCCTGGAGCGCCGCCTCCGCGCCCAGCGCGCACGCCTGCTCCAGCTCGCCCAGGCCCAGCCGCGCCGTCGCCAGCACCACCCGGCAGAACAGGCGGCTGCGCGCGAACCCGGCGCCGCGCAGCTGGAGCGAGCGCTCCGCGTGCTGCGCCGCGGCCCGGAACTGCTGGAGGTCGCGGTGGCAGTGCGCCAGTTCGTCGGCGAGCTGCGCCTCGTCGAAGAAGCGCGCCCAGTACGGCGTGTCGTCCCCGGGGCGCGCCGTCTCCAGCGCCCGTTCCGCCCGCGCGAGCGAGGCCGTGCACGCCCGTACCTCGGTCAGTACGCCGTGCCCGCGCGCCTCCGCCGCGTGCAGCAGGGCCTGCACGACGGGCGGCGCATTGCTGCCGACCCCCTGCTGGGCCACCCGCGCCAGCTGGACGGCCTCCCGGCCGTGCCCCAGGTAGACGGCCTGCCGGCTCATGGTCACCAGGACGTACGCGCCGTACGCGCGGTCCCCGGCGGCCTGCGCCAGCCGCAGCGCCTGGACGAAGTACCGCTGGGCCAGGCCGTGCGCGGCGATGTCGTACGACGTCCAGCCGGCCAGCCGCGTCAGGTCGGCGGCGGCCGCGAACAGCCGCCGCCCGGCCGCCTCGCCGTATGTGCCGCGCAGCATCGGCTCGACCTCGTGCTCCAGGTAGCGCACCAGGGCCTGGCGCGCGTGCCCGCCGCCGTACGCGTGGTCCAGCGCGCGGAACAGCTCGCCGACCGACCGGAGCGCCTTGATGTCCCC
Organism: Streptomyces sp. NRRL F-5755; assembly: GCF_001279365.1. Lineage (NCBI taxonomy): Bacteria > Bacillati > Actinomycetota > Actinomycetes > Kitasatosporales > Streptomycetaceae > Streptomyces > Streptomyces sp. NRRL F-5755. The sequence continues at coordinate 166,374 of NZ_LGCW01000262.1, forward strand.
GGCGGAGACCCGGTAGGTGTGCGTCCGGTCCGAGCGCTCCGCGCGCTCGGGCCGCTCCGCGCGCCCGGGCCGCTCGGCATGGCCGGGAGGGCGCTCGTGACCGGGCCGCTCGTGGGTCGGGCGCTCGTGGCCCGGACGCTCCATCTGCCGCTGCCGGGGCACCGCCACCTGCATCCGGCCCGGTGCGGGCAGCCGGCCCGCGGGCTCCGCCGCGTCACCGTGCGCGACCCGCTCGTCGGCCCGTCCGATCAGCCAGTCCCGGCTGGGCACCACCAGCCCGGCCGGGGTGAAGGCGATCTTCCGCAGCTCCGCGTGGCTGCCGGAGTCCTTGCGCCACAGGCCGCTGACGATGTCCACCGCCTCGCTCGGCGTGGCCGCGAATTCGAGCCCGGCGTACACCGGCGCGCAGGCGTCCAGGCCCAGATCCTGGGCCGACAGCCGACGCCCCAGCCTGCGGGTGAAGACCTCGGCGATCAGGGCGGGTGTGGTGCCTCTGGGCTGCTGCCCGCGTAGCCAGCGCGTGACCGACGTCTTGTCGTAGCGGAGGTCGAGCCCGTGCTCCAGGCCGAGCTGGTCGACCCGGCGGGCCAGCCCGGCGTTGGAAAATCCCGCCTCCGCGATAAGCGCGGCTAGCTGTCGGTTGGGCGTGCGCTGGGGGGGTCGGTCCGTCATCAGCTTTACCGGTCTCCTGCCTTCCGGGCCGAGCTGCCCGGGTTCGGCGGACCCTGACCGGCGCTGCTCCCTGCCCTCGTGGAACGGCGTGAATGTAACGGCCGCGGGCGGCTTTCTCGCCGCCTTCGCCACGCGTTCATCCGATCGTGTGAGCAGGGCTCGCACTCCCCTCCGCGCCTGCGCGAGCGGTCTCGGCCGGACCCCGCACGGGCAGCCCCGCGGAGCACGCCGGGGCTCCCGGAACGCCTCCGCGCGCCCGCGCGCCGGTCCCCCGCCCCGGGCGCCTGCGGGCACCGTCCGCCCCCGCCGTACAGTTGGCGTGGGCGCGAAGGACTCAACAAAGTTCGAAGAGGAGCTGCCGTGACTGCGATCTCTCGGGGGGACACCCCCGCACCCGAGGGGCTGCGCTTTGTCCAGCTGGGCTTCGGCGCCCACGCCGTCGACTACGAAGAGGCGTGGCAGGAGCAGCGCAGGATCCACGCCGCCCGGTTCGCCGACGAGATCCCGGACACCTGCCTGCTGCTGGAGCACCCGCCCGTCTACACCGCGGGCCGGCGTACGGAGGACAGCGAGCGCCCCCTCGACGGCACCCCGGTGATCGACGTCGACCGCGGCGGCAAGATCACCTGGCACGGCCCCGGCCAGCTCGTCGGCTACCCGATCCAGAAGCTCCCGCGCCCGGTCGACGTCGTCGCCCACGTACGGCGCCTCGAAGAAGCCCTGATCCGCGCCTGCGCCGAATTCGGTCTGGAGACCACCCGGGTCGAGGGCCGCAGCGGGGTCTGGGTGCTGGGCGACCCGGTCGCCGACCGCCCGTCCCTGGGCGGCCTGTCCCTCGACTTCGACCCGCGTACGGCCGACGAGGAGTTCGACGCGCGGCTGAACGGCCCGGAGTACGCCCCGTCCAACGCCGGCCAGCGCCGCGAGGACCGCAAGCTCGCCGCGATCGGCATCCGCGTCGCCAAGGGCGTCACGATGCACGGCTTCTCGCTCAACGTGAACCCGGACAACACCTCGTTCGACAAGATCGTCCCGTGCGGCATCCGCGACGCCGGGGTCACCTCCCTCGCCAACGAGCTCGGCCGGGAGATCACCATCCCCGAGGTCCTGCCGGTCGTCGAGAAGCACCTGCGCGACGTGCTGGAGAACGCCGTGCTGCTCCCCCGGGCGGTCTGAGCCGGTTCGCCGACCGGCGGAACCCCCGTAGGGCCGCCGGATCCGACCGCGAGGAATGCGCCCCTGCCATACGGGGTTGCCGTGCACGTAAAGACGTGCGAATTGACGGGCGTACCCTGGTGTACGCCGAAGAAACGAAGTCGTAGGGAGCCGGACGTGTCCGCTGTCGCACCCGACGGACGCAAGATGTTGCGCCTGGAGGTCCGGAACAGCCAGACCCCCATCGAGCGCAAGCCCGAGTGGATCAAGACCCGGGCGAAAATGGGCCCCGAGTACAACCACCTGCAGGGCCTGGTCAAGAAGGAGGGCCTGCACACGGTCTGCCAGGAGGCGGGCTGTCCCAACATCTACGAATGCTGGGAGGACCGCGAGGCCACCTTCCTGATCGGCGGCGACCAGTGCACCCGGCGCTGCGACTTCTGCCAGATCGACACCGGCAAGCCGCAGGAGCTGGACCGCGACGAGCCGCGCCGGGTGGCCGAGTCCGTACAGACCATGGGCCTGAAGTACGCCACGATCACCGGCGTCGCCCGTGACGACCTGGAGGACGGCGGCGCCTGGCTGTACGCGGAAACCGTCCGCCAGATCCACGCCGCGATGCCCGGCACCGGCGTCGAACTGCTCATCCCCGACTTCAACGCGGTCCCCGAGCAGCTCGCCGAGGTCTTCTCCTCGCGCCCCGAGGTGCTCGCGCACAACGTCGAGACGGTGCCGCGCATCTTCAAGCGCATCCGCCCCGGCTTCCGCTACGAGCGGTCCCTTGAAGTCATCACCAAGGCCCGCGAGGCCGGCCTGGTCACCAAGTCCAACCTCATCCTGGGCATGGGCGAGGAGCGCGCGGAGATCAGCCAGGCGCTCCAGGACCTGCACGACGCGGGCTGCGAGCTGATCACCATCACGCAGTACCTGCGCCCCTCGGTGCGCCACCACCCCATCGAACGCTGGGTCAAGCCCGCCGAGTTCGTGGAGCTCAAGGAGGAGGCCGAGGAGATCGGCTACGCCGGCGTCATGTCCGGCCCGCTGGTCCGCTCCTCCTACCGCGCCGGCCGCCTGTACCAGCAGGCGATCGAGCGCCGCCAGGTCGAGGAATCGGCCCGGGCCGTCTGAGACGGCGAGGCGCCTCCCGCAGACGCATCTCCCGCATGGGACACCGCTGACCCCTGGGTCGGAATGTGAGTCCCGGCACACGCTGCGACGACGCGGCCCGCACCACCCCAGGCAGGGGCGGTGCGGGCCGCGTCAAGGTTTCATCGGTGTTTGACCGCCGGGTCATCAGTTGGTAACACCGATCCGTAACGATGGTTTCACACAACGCATCCACTATTCCTCCAGAAGGGGAAACCGTCATGCAGGCCGCGCCCGCTCGCGCCACCGCCGCTCTCCCCCTCCCGTCGGTCACCGACGCCCTGCGCGCAGTCGAGTCCGTACTGATGCGCGGCGGCCAGCGCACAGCCCGCCGGAACGCGTGGACATCGGTACTGGAGGACCGCCGTCGCGCCAGGGACCGGCGGGAGGCCGAGCACGTACTGGAGGCCGCGGCGACCGAGGGCCCGAACGCCACGTAAACTGCGCCCCATGGCGAGGAAGGCAAAAGCAGACAGCGCTGAGGGCGCTGCGAACCCCGGGCGACTGAAGCAGATCGCCCAGACCTACAAGATGACCCGTCGGGTCGACCCCAAGGTCGGTCTTGTCGTCGCCGGCGTGGGCATCGTCGTTTTCGGCGTTCTCCTCGTCCTCGGCTTCGTGATCGGGCACCCGGTCTACCTGGGCATCCTGGGATTCGTCCTGGCCTTCCTCGCGATGGCGATCATCTTCGGCCGGCGTGCCGAGCGGGCCGCCTTCGGACAGATGGAAGGCCAGCCCGGCGCGGCCGCCGCGGTACTGGACAACGTGGGCCGCGGCTGGACCGTCACCCCGGCGGTGGCGATGAACCGCCAGCAGGACGTCGTGCACCGCGCCGTCGGCAAGGCGGGCATCGTCCTCGTCGGCGAGGGCAACCCGAACCGCGTACGCGGCCTGCTGGCCGCCGAGAAGAAGCGGATGGCCCGCATCGTCGCGGACGCCCCGGTCCACGACTACGTGGTCGGCGACGGCGAGGGCGAGATCCCGCTGAAGAAGATCCGCACCACCCTGCTCAAGCTGCCGCGCACCCTGCCCGGCCCCCAGGTGACGGCCGTCAACGACCGCCTGCGCGCCCTCGGCGACCTGATGAGCAACATGCCGGTCCCGAAGGGCCCCATGCCGAAGGGCATGCGGATGCCCAAGGGCGGCGGCGGCAAGATGCGCTGACCACCGCGTCGGCGGACGCGATGGAGCGCGTCACTGGAACGGCCGAGGGGCCTGGGACCTTTGTGGTTCTGGGTCCCTTGGTTTTTTTTGGGGGTGAGGGTGGGGAGTGGCAGTGCGGGTGCGGTGGGGGCGTGGTGCCGGTG